>JBGQEU010000116.1:0-5646 GCA_041496525.1 Dehalococcoidia bacterium | reverse complement strand
TGAAAGAGCGGCGGCAGCTCTTCCAGGGCCGCGCGGATTATGCGCTGGAATTCGCTGCGTCGCATCCTGCGCACATTCTAGCAGGCAGGCCGAACGGCAGGCTTCCCATTATCCCCAAGGTGGAGAATTGAACCTGGGGGCCACCCCAGCCCCCGGCCGCCACCCGTTCACTGATGCCGTCCAGCGCCCGGCGCGTCCCGGCTACTGGCCCGCACCGGTCAGGGCGCCGCCGAGATACGACTCGAGGATGTGACGCACCATGGGCGCCGCCTCTCGTGAGCCCGATTCGCCGGTCTCCAGGGCGGCGAGGGCGACGATAGAAGGGTCGCTGCGGTTGGCGTAGGCGACGAAGAAGACGTGGTCGGCGCCGAAGGCGATGTCCTCCGCTGTGCCGGACTTGCCCGCCGCATCAACGCCGGAGCCGACCCAGGCCGCGTAGGAGGTGCCGCTGGGGCTTTGCGTGACCAGGGACAGACCGTAGCGGATGGCATCCAGCGTGGCGGCAGAGGCCGGCAGCGGGTTCACCTGCTCCGCCAGGAACTCGCGGCTGGCGCCGCTGCCGGGGTCGCCGATCTTCTTGATAAGCAGCGGCTTGCGCAGGGTGCCGCTGGAGGAGATGGCGGAGTACATGTTCGTTATCTGCAGGGGCGTGGCCAGCAGGAACCCCTGGCCGATGCCCATATTCACGGCATCGCCCCGGAACCAATCTTCGCCGACGTTCGCTTTCTTCCAGGCCGGGTCTGGCACGACGCCCGCGGCCTCGTCCAGCCCGATGCCGGTAGGCTTGCCGAACCCGAAGAGGCCGGTGACCTGCGGCAAGATGTTCTCGTCGGTCGCATCCAGGGACTTCGCCATCTCGTAAAAGACCGGGTCGCAGGATGCCATCAGCCCCTCGGCCGGGGTGAGGTAGCCTCTGTCTACGTTCTGCCAGTTGTTCTTCTTGAACTGCTCGCCCAGGCCGGCCCAGACGGGAGGGCAGGGGATCTCGGAGCTGGGGCTGTAGCCGCCACGCTCGAGGCCGGCGGCCATCGTCACCACTTTGAATGTGGAGCCGGGAGGATAGGTCGCCAACAGCGGGCGGTCCAGGTACGGATGACGGGGATCGTTGCTGAGAGCGTTGAACTGCTCTATCGTCAGCCCAACGATGAAGGCATTGGGATCGAAGCGAGGAAAGGATGCCAGAGCCAGGACGGAGTTGTCCCGCGGGTCCATGACGACGATGGAGCCCACGCGCTCGCCCAGCTCCGCTTCCGCCTTCTTCTGGACTTCGATGTCCAGAGCCAGATAGATGTCTTTCCCGGGCGCGGACGGCTTCTCGGCGATGGTGCGGGCTGTGGACCCTTCTGGAGTGATGGTGGCCAGAAGGCCGCCGCGCTCGCCTGCCAAGGTGTCATTCATCGCGCCTTCGAGGCCGAAGGCGCCGATCTTGTCGCCCGGTGCGAATCCCTTGGCGGCGAGGTCTTTGAGCTGGTCCGGCGTTACCTCCGTCATGTAACCGAGCACGTGGGCCGCCGCCGCGCCGTAAGGGTAGATGCGCCGGGTCTCCTCCCGCACGACAACGCCCAGGTCCACCATGTCCCGGAACTTCTGCACCGCCTCCGGCGGTGTGCCGTAAGGGAGCGTCTTGATGGGAATGAAGTAGTAGGAGGGCAGGGTGGTCTGCACGTCCGCCCGCACCTCCGCCTCCGGCAGGCCCAGGGCCTGGGTAAGACGGGCGATCGCCGCCTCCTTATCGGTCAGGAGATCGGGGACGATGCCGACGACGGGTAGATCAGCGTCGACCGCGAGCGGCTTGCCGTTGCGATCGAAGATGGCACCCCGGCGGGGCACGCGGGTGAAGAAGTGCACCAGGGCGCGGTCGTCCAGCTCCGCGAAGATGAGCGACGGCGACCAGCTGATGCGCCACTCCTCGCTCGTCTTCGCCTTCTCTCCTTCCGGGCTCGCCGGTAGGGGCACCTGCTCCCGCACCAGAGTCATGCTGTTTTGCTCATTGATGTCGCCGAAGAAGGTCGTGTGGAAGGCGACGGTGAACGGCACCTGCGTGCCGCCGGTGGCCGCGGCTGCCGGCGATTTCGTGTCGATCTGATAGTCCAGGTCGGCGATCCTGGCCTCGTCCCGAATGGCGTCATAGCGCCCGGTGAACTTGTCCCGCTCAATCTTGGCCTGGGACTCAACAGAGATGAGATCGTACATATCGGAATACTTCCCCTCCTTCCAGAGGGAGAGGAAGCGCTCGGCCGTCTCCTGCGGGGTCTTGGGCGCGTCGTTCTGTCCCGACCCCCCACTGCAGGCGGCAAGCAGGCAGGCGAGGGCGAGCAGGGGAACGGCGAGCCGGCGCATGGTGCTATGTCTCCGGGTTCCATTGTAGCAACTGCGCGAGCGTTTTCCGGCGCGGGCTGACGCTGTCGCTACGGGCGGCGGATGGTAGCATGAACCGAGGTCCATGCACATCACCGCACCGGCTTACCGGCTGCCCGCAGTCCATTCCGGCGTCGGCCGGAATGGCGCCTTCTGAGATGGCACTGGAACTGCAGGACGTCCGGCTGCTCAAGAACCCCCGATTCCGGCGGTTGCTAGAGGCGCGGGTCCTGGGCCATGTGGCTCAGAACGCGATGGTGTACGCCCTCCTCATCCTCGTTGTCGAGGACAGCGGCTCCAGCGTGGACAGCACTCTCCTTGTGATGGCGTTCACGATACCAACCGTCATCCTGGGCATACCGGCGGGGACTATCGCGGATTTCTTGCCGCGGCGATTGACCATGGCAACCTGCCAGCTGCTGCGCGCGGCCGTCGCCCTGGCCCTTGTCTACTACGAGGGCGATCTTCTCTACATCTACCTGCTGGCGGCCCTGGCATCGAGCATCGGGCAGTTCTTTTCGCCGGCGGAATCGGCCGTCGTCCCGGCAGTAGTGAGGCGGGACCAGCTGCCGGCCGCGAGCTCACTGATGGTGCTCACGCAGGTGCTGGCGCAGACCGCGGGCATGGTGGCGCTGGCGCCGGTCCTGATCAAGCTGATAGACCCGCGAGCCGTGTTTATCGCCTGTGCGGCGCTGTTCATGGGCGCAACGTACGTTATAGGCTGGATGGCCACCGACCTGACGCCCGGCCGGGACGCACAGGGGCCCTCTCTGGGCTTCATAGAGGCGACCAAGGAAGGGTTCCGCATCCTGCGCACCAACCGCCACGCCTACCTGGCAGTGGTCTACATGACGATTGCGGCTGCCCTTTCCAAGGTGATTGTCGTCCTCCTGCCCAAGTACACGAAGGATGTCCTGCACATATCGACGGCGGACGCCGTGTTCGTGGCGGCGCCCGCCGCCATCGGCGCCGGGCTCGGCCTGCTGCTGACGCCGGCGCTAATTCGACGGCTCGGCGCCTGGCGTGTGGTGGCGGTCGGCTTTGGCATCTTCCTGGCCGGTCTCATCGGCCTGGGTTTTGTCTTCTACGTGCGCGACTTCATCGAGGCCAACCTGAACCTGGGGATATCGTTCGTGGAGAAGGAGGTAGGCGTCTCCTCCGTCATCACGGTGACGATGCTGCTGGCGATGCCGCTGGGGTTCGCTTTTACGCTGGTCAGCGTGGCCAGCCGCGTGGTAGTGAACGAACAGGCGCCGCCGGAGGCGCAGGGGCGCGTCTACGCGATCCAGATGTCGCTGGGTGACTTAGTCTCGCTACTGCCGCTGGTGATCGTAGGGGTTGTGGCCGCCATGGTCGGGGCCCGGGCGACGCTGCTGGCTTCCGCCATCGCCGCCGTGCTGGCGGCCGGCTATCTCACCTTCTCGCAGCGGTTTGGCCCGCCGGCGGCACCGCCTGCTGCGGCGCCGGAGCCGGCCCCGCAGGCTACGTAAGACACGGCACTGGCGGTTCGGCGTGGTGAGATCCTGCGCCTGGTTACGTTGTAGCTGGCGAAGGCCGACATTATTGGAGGCGGGCGCCTCTCAACGGGCGAATGCAGTCCGTCGTTCGCTCAGAACGAACGGAGGCGATGGGCTCACGGGCCGGGCGCCGGCAGACCCGGCGGCGAGCGGCAGGACGGTGATGGGCGCTGGACGAATGCGGGCTAGCAGATAGCCGGATAGCAACAGGTAGGCGGCAGCCACGCCGGGCGCGGCCGCCAGGGCGAACAGGCCTGCAGTCTTCATCTTAGGGCTCCTTCTGATTTAGATGGCGTAGATCAGTTGCAGGTAGGCCAGCAGGCGGGCCACGTAACCGGGAGTACGCGGGCCAAAAGGCTGGGCGACGGGGAAGGAGGCAGGGGGCGCCGGCCGGAGTTCTCGCACAGCCATATAGACGCACCGCAGACGTGTTTCGTTTCACTGTCTTGTCCCCTGGTGGCGGCCGCCACGGCCCGGGAAGGGCGGGCCGGCCAAACCGCTATCTCCAGTGTGCACTGGCCGATCTACGCTGGGGTTACGGGGGCGTTACGAGGGCGTTAAATGGGGGTTAAATGACGCCGTGGGAGCGTCACCAGTAGCTGATCTCCCCCTGGACCATCGCCCGGGCGATGACCAGGCGCTGGATCTGCGACGTTCCCTCGACGATCATGAGCTGCCGGGCGTCGCGGTATTGCCGCTCCAGCGGGTGGTCCTTCATGTATCCCTGGGCGCCCAGTATCTGGATAGCATCGGAGGCCACACGGTTGGCCATCTCGGTGGCGAAGGTCTTGGCGATAGAGAGATGCGGGGCGTACTGGCGGTCGTACTTCCCCTGGTCGACGAGCCAGGCGCCGTGATAGACGAGGTGCCGCGCCGCCTCGATGCCGATGGCGGCCTCCGCCAGCATGAACTGGATTGCTTGATGCTCGACCAGCGGCCGGCCGAAAGTCTTCCGCTGGCGGGCGAAATCCAGGGCGTAGGCGATGCAGCCTTCGGCCAACCCCAGCCCGCGGGCGCCGACCACCGGACGGCAGGTGTTGAGGGTGAGCATGGCCGTCCGGAAGCCTCGCCCCTCCTCGCCGATGCGGTTGGCAGCGGTGACGCGACAGTCCTGGAGCACGATGTTCGCTGTGGGCACGCCGATGACGCCCATCTTGCGGTCGCAGCGGGGGACGGAGAAACCGGCGGCATCGGCCGGCACGATGAAGGCGGAGATGGCGGAGGCGCCGTCCTCGCCGGTCCTGGCGAAGAAGCAAACGTAGCCGGCGACAGAGCCGCCGGAGATGTACACCTTCTCGCCGTCGATCACGTAGTCATCGCCGTCGCGGCGGGCGCGCGACTCCAGATTGGCGGCATCGGAGCCGGTGTTGGGTTCGGTCAGGCAGAAGGCGCCCTTGACGGCGCCGGCGGCCGACTGCGGGAGCCAGGCCTGCTTCTGCTCTTCCGACCCGCCGAGGTTGATGGGCTGGGTCGACAGCGCGGAGAGGAGGAGAATGAGCGCCGACGAGTTGCAGTACTTGGCCACTTCCTCCACGGCCAGGGCCAGGGCCAGGAAGCCCGCGCCGGAGCCGCCGTACGGCTCCGGGATGGTGAGCCCCAGCAGACCGGCGCCGGCGAAAACCTGAAAGATATCGTGCGGGTACTCGCCCGTCTCGTCCAGCTCGGCGGCGCGCGGGGCCACCTTCTCGCGGGCGATGCGCCTGGCGGTGTCGCGGATCAGCTTGTGGGCGTCGCTCAGTTCGTAGTCCATGCCATCCCTCGATTCTGTGTT
>JBGQEU010000115.1:0-5649 GCA_041496525.1 Dehalococcoidia bacterium | reverse complement strand
TCACCCCGAAACCCAGGTGGCGGGACTCGTCCTGTCCGCAAAGGCGGAACATCGTCTTCTCGGCGTGGTTCTGGCCGATGGACTCGCCCTGGCGGAACATCGACTGCACGAAGCCTTCGGCGGCGACGTGCATAATCGCCGACATCTCGGTGAAGTCCTTGGCCTCGATGATCACGCGCAGCCCATCCTGCGGCAGCGACGAGAGAAGGCCGCCGCCGTTGGCGAAGGCGCGCTTGCGGAAGACGTCCAGGTGGCGGCCCTCGTCCATGATCTGCGAGAGCAGGAAGAGCTTCACCTCATGGTGCTCGCTATTGATGCTCGGCAACCACTGGGCAGGCGTGTCGCCGGCGATGAACTCCACCTCGGTGAGGAAGGTGCAGAGCTGGCACATGGCCCGCTCCATGTCGTCCGGCAGAGGCTGGATCTCGTCCCAGGGAATATCGGTCGCCGACGACCATTGTCGCTGCACCGCCTCTTCATAGAGGAGGCGGGTGTTCTCCGAGTACACATCGGCACGGCCGATATAGGATCCGGGGACACGCGGGGCGTCCGGGCGGGCCTTGGAGCCACGGATGCGGATGGAGCGGTTATCGGTGGTCTCCGGCACTACGCCGGCGGGGCCAAGCTCGATCTCGTCCAGGGTCAGACCGCGCTTGCCGGGCTTGGCGCGCATGCCCCAGGGGTGGCCTTCCTCGATGTTCAGCCAGCTAAGGTCCAGCGGTGCGACCTCCGGCTCCTGGCGTAGTTTCTGCAGCGTATCAATGTCTATGGCCATGGCTCATCTTCCTCTCGCGCGAAAAGCGCTTAGCGGGCACTAAGTTACAGCACTTTCTAGCACGAAGCGGGGCAGGCTGTCAATGAAAAACCGGACAGACTTGTAGGATTTTACCTTACAAGTCGCGACGAAGTGTAAGGTTATTTCTGGCCCGCGGGTATCAGGACATCGCCAGGGGGCCGGCGGCTGTTTCAGGCCCCGGCGTTTACGCTCGGGCCTCGCCATCCGTTAAACTGTAAGAGCCATGCACGAGCGCAGGCCACAGGGACACGCCGACATCCGGGGAGAAACGCGGGGCGACGTGTCGGGAAGCCGTAGGGGTGACTTCACCGACTGGAATAACCCCGAGGACGAAGACACCGAAGGCGCACCCGCGGACTACTACGACGACGAAGACGAGCCCGATGAGGACTCGTACCTGCCGGGGCCGGACGACCCGGACTTCGACCTAACGGAGGCGGCCGGATATGCCGGGTGGGAGGCGCCCAAACGGCGGAGCCTCCTGCCGCCGTGGCTGGTGGTCCTGGCCTCGCTGCTGTTGATACTGGCGCTGCTAACGCCGCTGCTCATCCGGATAAGCTAACCGCGGTAAGCGGGCCGGCAACAGGCGGGCCCGCCGCACCCCGGCGCGGGCTAGGCTGTCGGCGACTGGCCGGCGGGGTCGGCGATCGTTCCCTCTTCCTGGCCGGGGAGATCGCCAAGGGGCTCGATGTCCGCTTCGATGTAGGGGTTGCCATAGCGATCCCGCTTCATTTCAGCTGACTTGATACGGCCGCGGGACAGCTGCCGGTCGCTGTCCCAGTAGGAAACGGTCTGCCCGGCGAGGTGCGGCGCCATGCTCTTATAGCCCTTCTCGTCCAGTGCGAAGCGCAGGTCTTTGGTAGGCATCAGATCCGTCCACATCATATCGGGCATCGACGCGCCACGCCAGCCGGGCGCAGCAAGCACCGTGCCTCCGGCGCCGCGTCGATCACGCAACACTTGACCGCCGTTCGGCCAGCGGCCATATTGTCCGCATGGCGACACAACAACAGCACCCGTTGCTGGACCAGGTGGCCGTCGTCACGGGAGCGAGCCGGGGCATCGGCCGCGCCATTGCCGTCGAGTTCGCCCGGGCGGGCGCGCACGTCGTGGTCACCGCGCGGACGACGGAGGCGGCGCCGTCGAAGCTGCCGGGGACGATCGAGGAGACGGCGCGCCAGGTGGAGTCGCTGGGCCGGCAGGCGCTGGCCATTCCCACCGACGTGACGAGCGAGGAGCAGGTGCAGGAGATGGCGCGACGCACGCTGAAGGAGTTCGGCCGCTGCGACATCCTGGTGAACAACGCCGGCATCAGCGCCCCGGCGCCGTTCCACGAGACGCCGCTCAGGCGCTGGGACCTCGTCATGAACGTGAACCTGCGCGGCCCCGTGATGTGCATGCAGGCATTTCTGCCCTCCATGATGGAGCGCAAGGCCGGGCGCATCATCAACATTTCGTCCTTCCTGGCGGAGGTCATGCTGCCAGGGATGATCTCTTACTCCGTGTCGAAGATCGCGTTGGAGAAGCTGACGCAATACACAGGGCAGGAGCTGAAGCCCTACAACATCCCGGTGAACGCCCTGCGCATCGAGCTGAACATCGCCACTGAAGGCTGGATGTTCCGCAACCCGAATATGGACTTCTCCGGCTGGGACAAGCCGGAGGCGGCGGCCGAGGTCACCCTGTGGCTGGCGTCGAGGCACCCGTCGTACACAGGCCAAGTAATGACGATCGGCGAGATCCGCGAAGAGATCGCGAAGACGTAGCGGCCGGACGCCCCCGGCCCGACCCGAGGCTCGGGCGTCACTCCTTCGTGCGGTTGACGAGCACCTGCAGGAGCGTGGTCTCCGCCTTGATCGCCTCCAGAAGCTGTAGCTGCGTATCCTGGATCTTGAGGATCGCCTCCGTCTCCTGTGCCTCGTGCTCCAGCGTCATCCGGTCGCGCTGCGCCGACCGGTTCGAGGCCATCAAGATGAGCGGCGCCGCATACGAAGCCTGGGCGCTGAAGACCAGGTTCAGCAGGATAAACGGGTACTCATCCCACTGGTAGATGTAGCCGACCGCGTTGATGGCCATCCACGAAAGTATGATCACTGTCTGGATGATGATGTAGGTCCACGTCCCAAACGCGTTGGTGAAGTCATCGGCGGCCCTCTGACCGACCGTCCGCTGGTCATGCAACGCTACGTTCACCGGGTGCTTTGACATCGGCTCCTCCTGCCTTAATTACGTCGATCTTCGGCTAGATGCCCATCTGTCCATTGCCCTCGGGCCATATGCTACGGAAGGCGTACCACTGGTCCGGATACCGCCGGACGTAGGCCTCGAAGATGTCGGCGATGCGCTGCGTCAGGCGGCGGGCATCTTCCTCGGCGTCCAGCTCACGATTCGACATGAGAGGCGGCTCGATGTGAGCGATGAAACAGTCGCCGGGGCGCCGCGCAGCCAGGCCAAAGACGATAGGGGCGCCGCTGAGCCGGGCCAGGCGGGCGGGACCGGAGGGGAAGAGCGTGGACCGGCCGCAGAAGCTGACGGGGATGCCACCGCCGATATCGACAGCCACATCCACCACCAGGGCGACCATTTCGCGGCGGCGAAGGGCCCGCAGGAGGGCGATGCCGGTGCCCGTCGTAGGCAGCAGGGTGATACCCATATCGGCGCGGCAGGCGACGATCCAGTCCATGACGAACTGCGGATGGAGGGTCTGCGCGACAGATGTGATCTTGTAGCCACGAAGCACAGCCAGGGATGCGGCGACCTCCGTGCTACCCAGATGAGCGCTGACGAAGATAACGCCACGACCGAGCGCCGCCGCTTCATCGAAGTGCTCATCGCCGTGGACCTCCAGGCGGTCCACCACGGAGTCAGCGCTCCAACCCTGGACATGGAGCATCTCCGCGATGTAGCGGCCGAAGTGGCGGAAGCAGGAGCGAGCCATCTCTTCGACGAGCGGGTCATCCGGGCGGCGGCCCAGGATGTGCGCGTAGTTGCGGCGGACATTTTCCCGCTTGCTGACCCAGAGCAGATGGGCAAGGTCAGCAACGGGCAGTGAAAGGCGGTGTGCCAGCGCCAGGGGAATCAGGGGAGCGACGGCGCGGTTGAGGACGTAGCCCCAGGGACCCGGCAACCACCCGGAGCGGCGGCGGCGGCGCACCTCAGCCTTTGGCCGGCTCCGCGGCGCGCCCCGTGAAAAACGCCTGCAGCTGGCCGGCCCGCTCTCGCGGGACGCGGACGAAGAGGCCATCGGCCTGAGCGATCGGTCCACCGGCGAGGGTCCTCACCTCCGCCCTGGCCTCCAGCCAGCGGCCGCGTTCCCGCACCACCTCAGCGGTAACCGCCAGCTCCTCGCCCAGCGGCAGGGGCCGCCGGTACTTCACCTGCAGGCGCGCCGTCATGGCCCAGGCACCGGCGGCGTACATGGCCCAACCCATCGCTTCGTCGAGGACGGCGGCGGCGATGCCGCCGTGGGCGACGCCGGGATATCCCTGGTGAGACTGCCGGGCTGTGAAACGGCCGTGGACCCTGCGGCCGTCTACGCCGAACTCGATGTGCAGCCCCTCCGGATTGCGGTCGCCGCAGCCGAAGCACCAGTGCCGGGGGCTGTCGTCCGGCTCCTGCACGCTAGGGCCTCGCGCCGTTGTCGAAACTCTTGAACGCAACCACGCCGTTCTGACCTCCGAAGCCGAAGCCGTTCGCCAGAGCGACGCGGGTGGGCGCACGGCGGGCCGTCAGCGGCACGTAATCGAGGTCGCAGTCGGGGTCCGGGGTCTCCAGGTTGATCGTGGGCGGGATGACGCCGTCGTGGATGGCCATGACGGCGATGAGGGCGGAAACGGCGCCGGCGGCCCCGAGCTGGTGGCCCACCATAGACTTGGGCGCCGTGATGGCCACACCGTAAGCATGCTCTCCCAACGCCCGTTTGATGGCGACCGTCTCGGCGGCGTCGTTCAGCGGTGTGCCGGTGCCATGGGCGACAACGCAATCGACGTCCTCTGGCTGCATCGCGGCAGCCTTGAGGGCCCGGCTGATGGCCATGCCGGCGGCCTCCCCCGTGGGATCGGGCGCGGTGATGTGGTAGGCATCGGAGGTGACGGCGCCGCCGGCCAGCTCGGCGTAGATGCGGGCGCCGCGGGCCAGAGCGTGTTCCAGCGTCTCGACCACCATAGAGCCCGCCCCCTCGCCGTAGACAAAGCCGTCGCGGTGGAGATCGAAGGGGCGGCAGGCCCGCTCGGGCTCGTCGTTGCGGGTCGAGAGGGCACGCATGTTGGCCATCGCCGCGACCGAGATGGGGATGATGTTCGCTTCCGCACCCCCGGCGATGACGACCTTAGTCTCGCCCAGGTCCAGTAAGCGCTTAGCGTCGACGAAAGCGAAGATGCCGGCGGCACACGCGGCGACAGAGGTGATGGTAGGGCCGCGCACGCCGAGGTTGATGGCCACCTGGCAAGAGGCCATGTTGGGAGCGTAGGCCGGGACGGTGAACGGGCCGACGCGATCGGCGCCCTTCTCCAGGTACGTCTTCTCGCCATCCGCGATGACATCGACGCCGCCGCCGCCGGTATTCATGACTATGGCGATGTCGTCCCGGTTGGCGCCGGAGATATGGATGCCGGAATCATCCACGGCCTGGCGGGCGGCGGCCACCGCGAACTGGGAGAAGCGGGCGGCCCGGCGCGCGGCCTTGGCCTCCATGTAGCGCGTCGGGTCCCAGTCCTTGACCTCGGCCGCGATCTGGCACTCCTGGTCGCTGGGATCGAAGAGCGTGATGCGGCGGACGCCGGAGACCCCTGCCGTAAGCGAGGACCAGAATTCGCCAACACTCTGGCCGATAGGCGTGATGCAACCGAGTCCGG
>JBGQEU010000114.1:0-5663 GCA_041496525.1 Dehalococcoidia bacterium | reverse complement strand
TGTACTTCAGACCACCCTCGTTGGACCGCAGGTCGAACTTGGCGTAGGAGGTGAGGACGTAGAGGCTGAAGCTCAGCAGCTCCAGCGAGATGTAGGCCGTCAGCAGCTCGCTGGCCGCCGCCATGCCGTTGGCGCCGACGACCGCGAGCAGGATAAAGGCGTAGTACTCGCCGGGGTGCAGCAGGCGGTCCTTGACGTAGCGAGCGGAGGCGATGCAGGCGAAGGCGCCGATGAGGCCGAAGAAGACGCGGAAGAGGGTCGTGTAGTCGTTGACGTCGATCAGCCGGGCGAAGTTCTTGTCATCGCCGATCCAGATCAGCGAGACGCCCGTGGCGACGAGGGCGCCGGCCGCCGCCAGGTACCCGAGCGGCTCCTTCCCGAGGCGGCCCGTCCCGGGCCCCGTCGAAGGGCCCCAGAACAGATCGAGCAGGACGAGCATGCCCGCCCACCCGACAAGGATGTACTCCGGCGTCAGTAGCGACCACTCGAAGTTCAGGCTCGATGTATCCGGCACGTCAGCCGATCCCCGGGATATTGCGCACGGTATCAGAGATGCGGTCGATGAACGGCGCCGGCCAGACGCCCATGAAGATGATGAAGGCGATGAGCAACGCGCCCGCCGCCTGCTCGCCCAGGCGCATCTCCTTCAGGCTCTCCCAGCGCTCGTTGAACGGGCCAAAGTAGGCGCGGGCCAGCATGCGCAGGATATACGTCGCGGTGATGGCCGCGGCCAGGATGCCCAGACCTCCGGCCCACCAGTAGCCGGCCTGGAAAACCCCGATGAAGATATGGAGCTCCGCCACGAAGCCGGCCAGGCCCGGCAGGCCCAGCGACGACAGTCCGGCGATGCCGAAGAACGCCGCGTGCCGCGGCATGCGTTTGGCCAGGCCGCCGAAGGCCGTCATATCGCGGACGTGCGCCTGGTCGTAGACCGCGCCGACGTTGGTGAACATGAGGGCGGTCATGATGCCATGAGCGAACATCTGCAGGACGGCGCCGTTGACACCGATGTTGTTCAGGCTGGCCAACCCCATCAGCACATAGCCCATGTGGCTGACGCTGGAGTAGCCCACCATGTACTTCAGGTCTTTCTGGGCCAGCGCCGAGACGGCGCCGTAGAGAGCGCCGGTCACCCCCAGCGTCATCAGCACCGGCGACCAGTAGTCGGCGCCCGCCGGGAACAGCGTGATGCCCACGCGCAGGATGCCGAAAGCGCCCAGCTTCATCAGCACACCGGCGTGCAGCATGGAGACGCCCGTTGGGGCGGCCACATGGCCGTCCGGCGACCACGTATGGAACGGCCACATGCCCGCCAGCACGCCGAATCCGATCATGTAGAAGGGGAAGAACGTCTTCTGGAACGTCTCGCCGTAGTGCGCAGAGCCCAGGACAGGCAGGTCGAAAGTCCCTTTGCCGGCCTCCACGAACGTGGCGAAGATAGCGATGAAGATGAGGACGCTCCCGGCCACCAGGTACATCACCAGCTTCATGGCGCCGTACTCCTTCGTCCGCGTGAAGGTGCCGAAGTCGCTGCTGGCGCCCCAGATGGCGATCAGCAGGTACATCGGCAGCACGGCGACCTCGTACCAGAAGAAGAGGAAGAAGAGGTCCTGCGAGATGAAGACGCCGTAGACGCCGGCCACCAGCAGGAACAGGAGGACGAAGAAGTCCTTGTTGCGATAGGCGATGTTCCAGGAGACGAACACGGCGGCGAAGATGACGACGCCGTTCAGAAGCACCAGCGGCGCCGCGATGCCGTCCACCGCCAGGTGCAGGGTTATCCCCTTGTCCTTCAGGATGCCGATGTTCTCCAGCCAGGTCCACTGCAGGTCGAAGCGGAGGCCGTGCCCGCCCTGGTACTCGTAGGCAATGAAGACCAGCAGCGACATGGCGAAGAGGGCGGCCCCGGAGACGAACGCCACGTATCGCGTCAGTTGCGGGTACCGCGAGGGGACGAGCATGAACACCAGAGCCGAGGCTATCGGCACAGCGATCAGCGCGAAGAGAACGAGACCCATGGCGTTACGTCTTCAAGATCAGGAACAGGACCGCGACCACGATAACGCCAGTCACGATCGCCAGCGCGTAGTTGGGGAGCTTCCCGGTCTCCAGGAACTTCAGCTCGAACCCGGCCAGGTAGCCGAGCGCCGCCGAGCCGTCCACACCCGTGTCGTTGACGATGTTGCGGTCGAACCAGGCCAGCACCGCGCCCGCGCCGAGGACGATGCGGTTGATCGCCAGCTGGTAGAGGTCATCGATGTAGTAGCGGTTGTAGAGCGCCAGGTAGACGGGCCGCAGCAGCTCGCCGGCCCGCCGCGCCGGCCGGGCGTCGGCGGCCCACGCCCACCAGCCGATGGCGATGCCCCCCACGGCGAGGACCGTGGAGGCGATGGCGATATCGGAGTGGAACTTGAAGCCCTCCGGCTCCGGGAAGAAGACGAACTTGGCGATGCCGCCGGGGAAGCCCAGCACCTCGCCGACTCCGTCGAAGACGACGAACCCTCCGACCAGCGTGAGGGCGGCCAGGAGCAGCAGGGGCACGGTCATCAGGGGCTCCGCATCGTGGGCGTGCTCCTGCGCGTGGGCATCGCGCGGCTGGAAGAGGAACGTGCGCACGAAGAGCCGCGTCATGTAGAGCCCGGTGATGACGACGCTGATCAGCATCACGGCGTAGACGCCGAGGTTCTGGTTCTCCTTCGTGAAGTGCAGCACCTCGTCTTTGGCCCAGAACCCGGATAACGGCACCACGCCCACCATGGCCAGGGTGCCGATGGCGAATACGGCCGCCGTAATCGGCATCTTCGATGCCAACCCCCCCAGGTCGTTGACGTCCTGCCGCTCCGAGGCGTGGATCACAGAGCCGGAGGCGAGGAAGAGCAGCGCCTTGAAGAAGCCGTGCACGAAGAGGTAGAGCATGGCGGCCGTGACGGAATGCGAGCCGAGGGCCACAAACATGAAGCCCAGGCTGTTCAACGTCGAGTAAGCGATGACCCTCTTGATGTCGGTGGCCGCCAACCCCATCGTCGCCGAGAGCACTATCGTGGTCAGGCCCAGGGCCGTGACAACGTCCAGCGCCACCGGGTCGGCCATTTCGAAGAGCGGCAGCATGCGGGCCACCATATAGACACCGGCCACCACCATCGTCGCGGCGTGGATCAGCGCTGAGACGGGCGTCGGGCCCTCCATGGCGTCGGGCAGCCAGACGTGCAGCGGGAACTGCCCGGACTTGCCCACGGCGCCGGCGAAGAGGAAGAGCACGGCCGTCGTCAGATACGTCGAGGAGTAACCGCCGTTGCGGGCGAACTCGAAGATCTCGTGGATGTTGAAGGTGCCCGCCTCCTTCCACAGCAGGATGATCCCGATCAGGAAGCCGACATCGCCGATGCGGGTGGTGATGAACGCCTTCTTCGCCGCTTCCGCCGCCGTTCGCCGCTCCCACCAGAAGCCGATGAGCAGGAAGGAGCAGAAGCCCACTCCCTCCCAGGCGGCGTAGAGGAGGAGCAGGTTATCGGCCAGCACGAGCGTCATCATCGCCGCCACGAACAGCGACATGGCCGTGAAATACCAGCCGTATCGGGGGTCTCCCCGCATGTAGGCGACGGAGTACACCTGCACCATCAGCGACACGAAGCTGACCACGGCCAGCATCACAATCGTGATCTGATCGGTGAAGAACCCCAGCCGGATGCTGAAGGAATCAAAAGAGAGCCACTCCCAGCTCTTGCCCCCGCCGGCGAAGCCGGGGTTGTCGACGTGGTCCAGGAGGTCGAACAGCACCGGGAAGAAGATGACGAAGGAGGCGGTGACGGCGCCGATAGCGAGCCAGTCGCCCCGGCGCGGCAGGTATTTCCCCACAAGCAGCAAAACAACGAAGGCGGCCGCGGGGATGGCGGGCATCAGCCAGGCCTGCTCCATCCCCACCTAGGACGCCCCCCGCCGGTGAACAGTGAGTAGTGGACAATGGATAGTGGGCGCCCAGCGCGCCCGGCAGAGCGCGTCGCTGTCCGCTAACGTCACCATTTCATGATGTCCGCTTCGTCTACGTTGGCGGTCTGCTTGTTCCGGTAGAGGCGCAGGATGATGGCCAGGGCCAGCCCCGCCTCGGCGGCAGCGACCACTATCACGAAGATGGCGAAGATCAGCCCGGTGAACTGCTGCGGCGAGAAGTAGACCGCGAAGGCGATGAAGTTGATGCTCACCGCCTGCAGCATCAACTCCACCGACATGAGGATGAGGACCGCGCTGCGCCGGGCCAGCACCCCATACATCCCCAGCGAAAAGAGGATCGTGCTGAGTATCAGGAAATTGTTGATGGGGATCATTCGCCCTCCTCGACCCGGGCCAGGATGATGGCCCCCAGCAACGCTACCGTGAGGACGAGCGAGGCGATCTCGAACGGGACGGCCCACGTCGTGAACAGGGCGCTGCCGATCTGGTCCAGCGAGATGACGTTGATCTTGTCTGTCTGGCCCGGCCAGTCCGTGCTGACGATGGCCAGGATGGAGACGGCCATGAACGCGCCGGCAACCAGGGCGGCGAACGGCCTCTGCGGGCCGTCCATGGCGGCCGGCATGTCCCGCACCCGCGTCAGCATCATGGCAAAGAGGATGAGGATGGTGACGGCGCCGCCGTAGATGAGCACCTGGACGACGGCCAGGAACTCCGCCGCCAGCAGGATGAATATGCCGGCGACCGCGATCAGCGCCAGGATGAGGAAGAGGGCCGAATGGACGATATTGCGGGCGCTAACAACGCCCAGGGCGCCGATAACGGTGACAGCGGCTACGACGTAGAAGATACCCTCTTCGTAGCTCATCCCGTCAGCCGGCTCTCGATATCAACCGGGTGCTACCCCTCGCCGCCTTCCTTGACCGCCCCCCCTGGCGCCTTCTCCTCCGCCTTCTCCTCCGCCTCCGCTTCGGCCTCAGGTTTAGGCGCCCATCCGGAATGCGCAACACCCATGGGCTCGCGGAACGGGTCCTCCAGCTTGCCCGTGTGAGACTGGCTGAGCAGCGCCGGCAGGTCCATCACGAGGTCCTGCCGGTCATATCGCGAAAGCTCCACGCCGGCCCAGGTGTTGTTCATGACTATGGCGTCGAAGTTGCAGACCTCGACACAGATGTCGCAGCGCATGCACCGCGCGTAGTCGATATAGAACCTGTCCACGATCTTCTTGCGCTTGCTCTTGCCCTGCGCGTACTTCGGGTTGTCCCGCATCGTCACCGTCATACAGTCCACGGGGCAGTAGCGGGCGCACACCTGGCAACCGGTGCAAAACGGCTCATCGACATCGAAGTCCCAGAGCAGCACCGGGAACCCGCGGGACCGGTGCGGCAACTCCTTCTTCTCCGTGGGATACTGCACCGTCACGGGCTTGCGCAGGGCCGCCCGCATGGTGGTGCCGAGTGCCTTCAGTACGCCAAGCATCTAGAGAACGCTCCCCAGCCTCTGCTCCGCGAGGGACGGTGATTGGATGCTGACCCCGGCGCGGCGGGCGCTGATATACGTGAGATAAACGGCGGCGATGGCGCCGGCCCCGGAGAAGATGCTCAATGTCCAGTCCGGCCAACCGTAAACCAGCACCAACCCGTTGATTATGATTTGCAGGAAGGCGAAGGGCAACAGCACCTGCCAGCAGAACGCCATCATCTGATCGATGCGCA
>JBGQEU010000113.1:0-5676 GCA_041496525.1 Dehalococcoidia bacterium | reverse complement strand
GCAGGGCGACGGCCAGGAGTGCCCCCAGGCCCGCTGCCATTCCCGGCCAGAGGCGCGCTCGCGCTGCCACCGGCGATAGCGATGCCATCACGCAGGGGCTGTGTGTACACGATCGCCCCCGGCCTCATCAGCCGGCCGGGCCCCCGCCTGGCGCAGGCGGCCCCGGAGCCGGCGGCGCACCTCTACCCGGACATCTTCCAGTGAACCTCCTCCATCGCGGCGTGTCGCGGGAAGCCCCGCCTGCCGAAGTGGCTCTGGTGCGGGAGATGCGAGCGCGTCTCTGGCCGGGACTGGCAGCGGGCCTGGGGGCACTCCTGGTCGTCGCCCTGCTGGCGCTGGCCCTCGGTCCCACAAAGGTGCCACTGGATGCCACGGTCCGCATCCTCCTTTCGCACCTCCCCGGCGTTGGCCTCGCGGACGGCGTCCCGGCGACTTCGCAGGCCATAATCTGGGATGTGCGACTGCCCCGCGTCCTGCTGGCCGGGTTCGCGGGCGCCACCCTGGCGATGTGCGGGGCAACCTACCAGGGGGTGTTCCGCAACCCGCTGGCGGATCCGTACCTGATCGGTGTCGCCACCGGCGCTGCCCTGGGCGCGACGATTGTCATCGTGTCGGGGGCGTCCGTATCCTGGCAGGGCCTCAGCCTCCTGCCGCTGGCCGCCTTCGCCGGCGCCATCACCTCCGTCGTCGTCGTGTACGGCGTGTCCCGGGTGGGCAACACGGTCCCGGCCACGACGCTCATCCTGGCCGGCGTGGCGCTGTCGTCGTTATCGACGGCCATCACATCGTTCCTGATGCTGAAGCACACCACCAACACGCTCACCGTCTTCTCGGTCGTACTCGGCAGCTTCAACACCGCCAGCTGGGCGCGCCTGGCCTGGATGCTCCCTTACACTCTGCCCGCGGCTGCTGTCATCCTGGCCCACGGGCGCCTGCTCAACGTTCTCAGCCTGGATGAGGAGCAGGCGCGGCACCTGGGCGTCGACGTGGAGCGCACGAAGCTGGTGCTTCTGGCCGCCGCCTCGCTGGCCGCCGCCGCCGCCGTCTCGGTCAGCGGCACCATCGGCTTCGTCGGTCTCATCGTCCCGCACGCGGTCCGCCTCGTCTGGGGGCCCGACAACCGGCGTCTGTTGCCGCTGGCCATCGTCTTCGGGGCAGCGTTCCTCATCGCCGCCGACCTCATCGCCAGGACGGCAGACCAGCCGGCAGAGATACCCGTTGGCATCATCACCGCTTTCTGCGGGGTTCCCTTCTTTCTCTACCTGCTGCGGCGGGCGCGCGGAGTGGTGTACGCTTGAGGACCCAGGCCGTACCACGAGATCAGACGCTACCCCATCCGGCCGCGCTTCCCCTCGTCGCGCAAGGCGTGACGGTCGCCTATACGAGTGCGGGCCGGCAGATCATCGCCCTGCGAGATGCCAGCCTCTCGCTGGCGCCGGGGGAGTTGGTGGGGTTGGTGGGGCCAAACGGGTCCGGCAAGACGACGTTCCTGCGGGCGGCGACGGGCATCGTCCGGCCCGCGGCCGGGGTCATCCGGGTGCTCGGCGATGCGGTGGCGTCGCTCCGGCAGGCCGAGATTGCGCGCCGAGTGGCCGTCGTGCCCCAGACGCCGCTGGTCCCGGACGGCTTCACGGTTCTAGAGGTCGTGCTGATGGGCCGGACTCCGCACCTGCGCCTCCTGCAGAACGAGGGCCTGTCCGACCTGGAGAAGGCGCGCCGTGCCATGCGCCTGACCGATACGTGGACGCTGGCCGCCCGGCCGGTGGGCGAGCTGTCCGGCGGCGAGCGGCAGCGCGTCGTCCTGGCCCGGGCGCTGGCCCAGGATACGCCTGTCCTTCTCCTGGACGAGCCGACGGCGCATCTGGACATCGGTCATCAGGCGTCCGTCCTCGGCCTCGTGCGGTCTCTCTGCCGCACCGAGGGGAAGGCGGCGCTGACTGTGGGGCACGACCTCACCCTGGCGGCCCAGTACTGCGACCGCCTGGTGATGCTGCTGGCGGGCGCCGTCGTCGCTGAGGGGTCGCCGGCGGAGGTGCTGCAGCCCGGTCTCTTACGCCAGGTTTACGGCGCGAGCGTCGAGGTCTTCCCGCACCCGGGCAGCGGGCGCCCCGTGGTGGCGCCGTCCTTCCTGGAAGGATAGACTGGCGCTGAAACTATGCCCGAAAAGCCGGCCCGGTCCAAGCTCTACACGCGCAGCGGTGACACTGGCCTCACCTCGCTCTTCGGCGGCGGCCGCGTGTCGAAGGACCATCCGCGCGTCGAGGCGTACGGCGCGGTGGACGAGCTCAACTCGGCGTTGGGCGTGGCCGTCGCGTTTCTCACTGACCCACAGCTCATCGAAACACTGCAGAATATCCAGAACGAGCTCTTCAACATCGGCTCTGAGCTGGCCAGCGAGACCGCCGGGAAAGCGGCTGCGGTAGGCCGCCTGTTCGTGGACGCGGAGGCCAAGATCGCGGGCCTGGAGCAGCTCACCGATGAATATGACTCGCGGGTGGAGCCGCTGCACACGTTCATCCTGCCGTCGGGGTCCCAGGCCGGCACCCTACTGCACTTCTCCCGCACGGTCTGCCGCCGGGCCGAGCGGGCGGTGGTGCGGCTTTGGCACGAAGAGACGGTGAACCCCGAGCTGAACCGCTATCTGAACCGGCTATCGGACTTGCTCTTTGCCATGGCGCGGTATGTGAACAAGGCAGCCGGCCAACCGGAGACGCCTTGGCGCAAAGGGTGATGGCGGCAGCCATGGTCCTCGTTCCTGGTTCCATGAACCTGCCCGCATGATCCCGGTCACCGATACGGTCCGCAGCCGCACGACCCCCTACGTCAACATCGCCCTGATCCTGGTCAACGTCGCCGTCTTTATCTACGAGCTGACCCTCTCGCAACTGGACGTCAACCTCTTCTTCTTCGATCACGGCGTGGTCCCGGCCAGGCTTGTGGACTGGGTGGAGGGCCCGTCCGGACTGGGCCAGCCGCTGACCGTGATCACGTCGGCGTTCATCCACGGCGGCTGGCTGCATCTGATCGGCAACATGCTCTATCTGTGGGTGTTCGGGGACAATGTGGAGGACGCGCTGGGACACATCCGCTATCTGGTCTTCTATCTGGTCGCCGCTACAGCCGCCGTCGCTCTTGAGGTGGCGCTGGACCAGGGCTCGATCATCCCGATGGTGGGGGCCAGCGGCGCCATCGCCGGCGTTCTCGGCGCTTACCTCGTCCTGTACCCCCGGGCCGTCGTCGGCGTCGTCATCCCCATCGTCTGGTTCTTCGGCGTCTTCCCGGTGCCGGCCGTCATCATCATCGTCTTCTGGTTCGTCCTGCAGGTCTTCACCGGCGTGGCCACCATCGGCACAGCGTCGGGCGCCTCAGAGGGCATCGCCGTCTGGGCGCACGTCGGCGGGTTTCTGGCCGGATTCCTCATCGTCCTGGCCCTGCGGCCGTTCATCCCGCGCCGGTCGCTTTCGGCCCCGGCGGGCCGCGGCCGGGTCCGCATGTGGTAGCCTGCGCCCGCAGCCTGATACTTAGCGCCCGCTAAATCTGCGCTTGACTAGCCGCGCCCGCCTGTGGCTAAATGTCAGTACCCCGGTCGCACTTTTGCGGGGTCCCCAATCGCTAGACCGGCCGGTGGCGCGTCGCTACCGGCCGCCAGAAGGAGACAAACCCATGGCAGACGGTGCGCCCGTCGAAGTGCCTGCCGACCTCGCCCAGGTCGCGCAAGAAAAAGGGATACCGATCGACCTTGTGCGCCGTGCCCTGGCCCTGGGATTTCCGGCGGAGGGCGTCAAGCAGCAGTTGAGCGTGCCGGGCGCCACGGCAGAGGCAGCCGAGCAGTTCATCTCGGAGCAGGAGCGCATCCGGGCCGGCGGCGAGATCACCATTCCGCCGGAACTGGCGGAAGTTGCCACCAAGGCCGAGTGGCCGGAGAGCCTTATCAAGCGGGCGCTGGCGCTCGGCGCCGCCGTGGACATGCTGATGAACCAGATCAAGGCCGGCATCCGGCCGGAGCAGGCGGAGCGTTTCATCGCGCAGCAGGAGAAGGCGCGGGAAGTGGGCACGCTCCAGACGCTGGATCTCTCCTGGATGAAGGTGCCGACAGAGTGGGGGATACGGGTCCGTCCCGGCAAGAAGGGGCTGACGGTCGGCATGATCAATGTCGGCACCTATGGCGATATCCCGGACGTCTGGCCCTACCACTCAGAAATGCCGCGCGGCGCCTACCCCATTCCCGGCATCCCCTCCATGGGCTACACGATATACGAGAAGGCGGAGCTCTGGGCCGACAACGCGGCCGACCTCTACGAGGAGGCGATCCAGCGCCGCTGGCGGCCGGCGACAGACATCCCCTGGAACGCCATCGAGCCGCTGCCGGACGAGATCGAGCGGGCCATGTGCCAGCTCTGCACGCTCTTCTGCGAGAAGGGGCTGCTGGCCGGCGACATCGTCGGCAGGTGGCTGCCGGAGATGTCCTACGGCTATCACGAAGTGAAGCTCTACCTCTCGTCCGCTGAGTTCGACGCCGCCCGCCAGTTCGAGGTGTTCCGCAAGCGGGCCATGTCCAACGGCGGTGGCATGGGTATGCAGAGCCCCGGCTACTTCCACCGGGGCATTATCGATGCCCGGGCCTGGACGGAGGCCTCCGCGGTCCTGCATATCCTCTCCAACAGCCATATCATGGGGCTTTACCAGATCGGCTCTTACGCTGCCCACAACGAGGCGGAATCGCTGATCTTCCGCTACTGCATGCAGGACACAGCCCGGCAGATCGCCTACGGTGTTCAGCACTTGAAGTACTTCCTCTCGCGCCACCAGGACCGGCGGGCGGAGGTACACAGCTACCTGAACAAGGGCGAGGCCGTCTTCGCCTTCGAGGAGGAGCGCGACACGCCCCTGCGAGAGGCGCTGATCATCCTCCTCGGCGGCGGGCTGGCCAAGGAGCAGATATTGGAGGGTATGCAGGAGCTGGAGCGCTTCAAGGCGCGCTGGGTGCGTGACTACGTGGCCCGCCTGGCATCGGCCGGACTGGGCGAGCGCGCCGAGAAGCTGCACCCCAGCCTGCGCAAGTACATACAACAGCCGGCCGAGGCTGCCGCCTGAGCCAAGACTGAGACACTGGATAAAAGCAAGGAGTTCGACCATGACACAGCAAGTGACAACGAAGGCCACTTTCCCCTCGATCGAATGGTTCAAGGCCGTCAGCCAGCTCGTGAACGGGGACGAAGGTTTCCGGCGCATCGGCACCTGCGATGCAGAGGTCGGCATCAAGGTCCCCGACCTGAAGAAGTACTACAAGCTGACGTTCGAGGCCTTTGAGGTGGCGGACGTCAGTGAAGTCGGCGAGGCCGAGGCGGAGAGCGGCGACTTCTGGCTGGAGATGTCGTATCTGAAATGGAAAGAGATGATCGAGAACGTGAAGGAGAACGGCCGGGCGGACCTCCACCACACCTTGAACACGATCGATGTGGAGGAGCCGGAGGGGTTGGCCCGCTCGCATGACGGCTACCGCCGGGACGCCTTCTACCGCTTCAACCAGACGTTCCAGTACTTCTTCGATAGCACGGCGAAGATCGACACCGTCTTCCAGTAACCGCGCAGCGCACGACCGCAGAGGGGAGCCAGACGGCTCCCCTCCTTGGTAGTCAGCGACGATGGCCAGCGGGAGCCACGAAGGCCAGGCTT
>JBGQEU010000112.1:0-5709 GCA_041496525.1 Dehalococcoidia bacterium | reverse complement strand
TTTGCGAATGGCGACCCCGATGGGATTCGAACCCACGATCTCCACCGTGACAGGGTGGCATGTTAACCGCTACACCACGGGGCCGCGCGCCAGATACGAAATCCGGTCCTGGAGCATCTTCATTCTATAGGCAGTGCGTTAGCGGGTCAACATTTCGGGGCCATTCGCACTCTGGCTGCCGCATCGGTATAATGCAGAGGAATTTCGTAACCGGGAAGCAGGAACAAGACGTGCCCAGAAAATACCACCGGCCACCGACCGCGAAGCGGCGGAAGGCGAAGAAGACTTCCGTACCTTACGTTTTCGAGCAGCCGCCGGAGCCGGATAACGGAGCGGCCCCCGCCGTAAGTGCCGAGGAACAAGAAGAGGAAGAGGCACCGGCGGCCACCGCCGCACGTCGGCCGCGGGCCGAGAGCCGGGTGGTGGCAGGCGGCTCCGCTGCCGCGGCGCCATCGAAGCACGTCAGCCGGGACTATAGCTACGTGCGGGGCGAGATCCTGCGGATCCTGGCGGTGGCAGGCTTCCTGGTGACCGCCCTGGTGATAACGGCGATCCTGCGCGGCTAAACGCGCAGGCGGTTTATGGCGAAGATCATCCCGACAAGTGCGGCCACGTAGCCGAAGAGGTCGCCTGCTGGCAGCAGCGCCCCGCCCAGGATCAGGTTTCGCATCACGTAGGCGAGGGCGACGCCGAGCGCGGCAGCGATCTGCAGGGGCGGCCCGGCCTTGCGGTTGGTGGCCAGGCTGACCGATTCGGCCGCCCCGTAGCCAAGCCCCAGGCCGATGAAGATCACGAAGAAGCCGGCGAAGCCGCCGGGCAGGATGAGGCCCCAGAGAGCGCCCAGGGCCGCGCCCGCGACCGCCGCGGCGGCGATGCCCCGCAACAGGTAAAGAGGCCCAATCTCGAACTGCGGGAGCTTGCGGCGTGGGGCGCAGGTGCGGCAGCGGGCGCCGACGTCGGTCATCACCATGCAGCGGGGGCAGATGGGCGTCTCGCAGCGGCCGCAGGCCAGTCCCGTCTCCACCTGCGGGTGACGGGCGCACTGCATGGTGCCGGCGGCCGTCTCCCTATCCACGACGGGCGGTCTGTGCCCGGTGCGCAGACCCTCGCTCGCGGGCGAGTCCGAAGAGGCGCTCGACAGGTTCCATAGGCAACGGGATGTCGCCGGGCTCTCGCTGTTGCGGTCCACCGAGGCCATGGTAGTCGCTACCGCCCAGAGGGAGGAGGCCGAACTTCTCGGCCAGGGCCCGGAATGTCTCGATTTCCGCAGGCACGTAGTCCTGGTAGTAGACCTCCATGCCGGTGAGACCGGCGGACTGCAGTCTGGCCAGCAGGTCTTCGAGGCCGCCGGCGGCGAACAGCTCACGGGGGTGGGCCAGCGTGGCCAGGCCGCCGACGCCGAGCAGCAGCCCCACCACTTGCTCCGGGTCCAGGCGCTCGCGCTCTACATAGGCGGGCCCGTTGCGGCTGAGGTAGCGGTCAAACGCTTCGTTGACGGTGGTGACGTGTCCGGCCTCCACCAGGGCGAGGGCGATGTGCGGCCGGCCGACGGCCCCATCGGCGAAGGACTGCACGCGCTGCCACTCCACGGGCTTGCCGAGGGCGGCCAGCTTTTCCACCATCATTCGGGCGCGGCCCAGCCGCGACTGCTGCAGACGGGCCAGGGCATCGCGGAAGTCGGCGTTCTCCCAGTCGATGAAATGACCGAGGATGTGGACCTCATTGCCGGGGACGTCCGTGCTCATCTCAATGCCGGGGATGAGGGTAAAGTCGTCGTAGCGGGAGGCCGCGGCGAAGGCCTCCGGCAGGCCATCGACGATGTCGTGGTCAGTCAAGGACATGATACGGACGCCGTTGCCGTAGGCGAGATCGACAAGCTGCGCGGGTGTTCGGCGGCCGTCGGAGATGGTGCTGTGAGTGTGGAGATCGGCCCGGCTGGGCATCAGGCTACCTCCCGGTCCAGGCGCTCGACTCTGACTGCGCGCCCCGTCTGCTCGTCGATGTCGATGAGAACGGAGTTGAAGACCGCCGGGCCCTTGTCAACGGGGTCGAACCGGTTGGGCAGCTGGGTCAGGAAGCGCTGGATAACGGCCTCTATGTCCATGCCGAGGACGGAGTGGAGGCCGCCGACCATGCCGAGATCCGACACGTAGGCGGTGCCTTCGGGGAGGATACGCGTGTCAGCGGTCGGGACGTGGGTGTGGGTGCCGACAACGGCGCTGACCCGGCCGTCCAGGTAGTAACCCATGCCGATCTTCTCGCTGGTGGCCTCCGCATGGAAGTCGACGACAATTACCGGGCAGCCGCGTACCTCCGCCAGGGCCTTGTCCATGGCGCGGAAGGGGCAGTCCAGGTGGACGCCCATGAAGGTGCGGCCCATGACGTTGATCACGGCAACACCATCGCGCTGATAGACACCGCGCCCGGGCGTGCCATCCGGGTAGTTCAGCGGGCGGATGATGGGTTGGCGGGAATCGTCCAGGACCGGGTAGATCTCCCGGTTCTCCCAGATATGGTTGCCAGAGGTGATGACGTCGATCCCGGACTGGTAGAGCTCGTCGGCGGTGGCCGGCGTCAGGCCGCGCCCGCCGGCCGTGTTTTCGCCGTTAGCGATGACCAGGCGGATGTCGTGGGAGCGGCGAATCTGCGGCAGGAGCGACGCTACAGTGCGGCGGCCGAGCTTGCCAACGATATCGCCTATGATGAGGACCCTGAACGGCATGATGTGTCCGGCGGCCGGGGACGGGCCCGACCGTCTGCTTCTTTACTTGGCGTATTCTACCGCGCGGCGCTCGCGGATGACCGTCACCTTGACCTGGCCGGGGTAGTCCAGGCTCTCCTGGATCCGCTTGCTGATCTCCTTGGCCATGCGGGCGGCGCCCAGGTCGTCCACTTCCTCCGGCTTGACGATGATGCGGATCTCGCGGCCGGCCTGGATGGCGAAGGACTTCTCGACACCGGGGAAGGCGTTGGCCACGGCCTCCAGGGCCTCGAGGCGTTTGAGGTAGTACTCGAGCGACTCGCGGCGGGCGCCGGGCCGGCTGCCGCTGATGGCGTCGGCGACGATGGTGATGATGGCTTCGACGGTGTTGGGCTCGATCTCCTCGTGGTGGGCCTCGATGCAGTGAATGACGGCGGCGTGCACATTGTGGCGGCGCGCCAGCTCAGCGCCGATCGCGGCGTGTGTGCCTTCGACGTCGTGGTCGATGGCCTTGCCGATGTCGTGGAGGAGGCCGCCGCGGCGGGCGATATCCACGTTGGCGCCCATCTCGTGAGCGATCATGGCAGCCAGGTTGGCCGTTTCGATGGCGTGTATCAGCTGGTTCTGGCCGTAGCTGAAACGGTACTTGAGGCGGCCCAGGGTGCGCACGATCTCCGGGTGCAGCCCGGGAGCGCTGGCATCGATAAGGGCCTGCTCTCCGGCCTCCTTGATCGACCCCTCGACCTCTTTCCGGGCCTTCTCTACCATCTCCTCGATGCGCGCCGGTTGGATGCGGCCGTCGGTGAGGAGCTTGGTGAGGGCGATGCGCGCCACCTCGCGGCGGACGGGGTCGAAGGAGGAGAGGGTGACGGCGTCCGGGGTGTCGTCAATGATGACGTCGACGCCGGTGGCGTGCTCCAGCGAGCGGATGTTGCGTCCCTCGCGGCCGATGATGCGGCCTTTCATGTCCTCCGATGGGATGGGCACGATGGACACAGTGTTCTCTGAGACGACGTCTGTCGTCAGGCGTTGCATGGTGGTGGCGATGATCTTGCGGGCGCGCTCGTCCGCCCCTTCTTTGACCTCCTGCTCGATCTCACGAAGAAGGCGGTTGGCGTCGTCGCGGATTTCGCGCTCGATCTGGGCCAGAAGCATGTCACGGGCCTCGCCCGCGGTCAGATTGGAGAGGCGCTCGAGTTCCTGCTTGCGCTCTTCTTCGAGTGTTGAGAGCTGTTTGCGCGCCTCTTCGAGGTCGCGCTCTTTGTTCTGGAAATTGCGCTGGCGCTGCTCAAGCGACTCTAGTTTGCGGTCGAGGTTCTCCTCTTTCTGGACGACCCGTCGCTCAGTGCGCTGGACCTCGGTGCGACGCTCGCGTAGTTCAGACTCCGCCTGCTGGCGGAACTTGATGGCCTCTTCCTTGGCCTCGAGTAGAATTTCTTTCTGGCGCCTGTCGGCCTCGTTAAGGATGCGGGCGGCGCTGCGCTCAGCAGACTGAACGCGGCTCTGACGGAGCCGCTGCTGAACGAAGTAACCGCCGATAACACCGATGACAACGCCGACAGGCCCCAAAATAAGGGCAAGAGCCGGCATTTCGCCTCACTTCCTGTAAATTCAAGAGAATTAAGAAGCATTCGAAATCATCTGACGGCGCAGAATGAAACTGAAACCATGATACGGCCCGAAAGTGTGCACGTCAAGGCAAAATGGCAGCGCCATATATGCACAGTCAATAGTTGTATAGACGGCTTCTATGGGAGGCGCGACCTGCTCCTAGGCTGAAGACTCGCCTTCCCCCGGCTCCGACGGACCGGCGCCCAGCTCCTGCCACAGGCGACTTATCGCCTGGCTGGCGGTGTCGGCTTCGAAGCCGCGACGGAGGAGCAGGTCCATTAGGCGGCGGCGGAACTGCGGTTCGGGCGCCGAGATCAGGGAGCGGGCGCGGCGGGCGGCGGCGCGGTACGCGGCTTCGGCTTCGTCCAGGCCGGAGAGGGAGCGCTCGACGACGGAACGGGCCAGGCCCTTGGCCCGCAGTTCGGAGGC
Organism: Dehalococcoidia bacterium; assembly: GCA_041496525.1. Lineage (GTDB taxonomy): Bacteria > Chloroflexota > Dehalococcoidia > SM23-28-2 > RBG-16-64-32 > JBGQEU01. The sequence continues at coordinate 968 of JBGQEU010000112.1, read as the reverse complement.
GATGAGGCGGGGCCCGCGAGGGCTGGTGCGCTGGCGGTTGTCGACCCACGAGTGGGCGAAAGCCTCGTCGTCGATGAGCGAGAGCTCCTTGAGGCGGGCGATGACCCCATCGGTGATGGCTGCGGGCACGCTCCGGCGACTCAGGCGGTCTCGCAGCTCGGCCTCGCTGCGGGGGCGGTAGACGAGCAGACGCAGGGCGGAGGCGAGAGCGGAGTGGCGCGTCTCGGCGTCCGTGATCTCGTCCAGCCGGCTCTGGTCCAGCTCGTCACCGATGCGCAGGTGGAAGCGGGAGAGGACCTCAGGACTGACGGGCAGGACGAGGACGCCGTCGATGCGTATGTCGAAGTGGCGGCGGCGCGGCTGCCGGCCGATGGCGGTTATGCGCATGGAGGCGAGACCGCGCGAGCGGTGCCGGGCGTGTCCCTATTGTGGCGCACGGGTCGTTCCGGACCGCTTCCTACGCGGTGACACACGGCGGAGTTTGCGGGCGTGAGGTCGCCCGCCTAAGTCTCGCTCAATTCGGCTTCTTCGGCGGCGTAGGCGGCGACGGGCGGTGGGGCTTCACCGTGGCTACGGATGAGCCGCTCCAGCTCGGCGGCCAGCTCGGGGTTAGCCCGCAGGAACTCCTTGGCCTGCTCGCGGCCCTGGCCCAGCTTCTGCTCGCCGTAGGAGTAGAAAGCGCCTTGCTTCTTGAGGATGCCCGCCTCGGCCGCCAGGTCGACGATGTCGGCCTCGCGGCTGATGCCGATCTGGGGCCCGGAGAAGATGATCTCGAACTCGGCGACGCGGAAGGGCGGCGCTATCTTGTTCTTGACGATCTTGGCCCGCACGCGGCTGCCGATGATAATGCCTGACTGCTTAATGCTCTCGGCTCGGCGGAGGTCGATGCGCACCGAGCTGTAGAACTTGAGGGCGCGGCCGCCCGGCGTGGTCTCCGGGTTGCCGAAGACGATGCCGATCTTCTCGCG
>JBGQEU010000111.1:0-5746 GCA_041496525.1 Dehalococcoidia bacterium | reverse complement strand
GCTGGGGATCGTGCGGCCGGGCGGCCGCGTCTGTGTGCTGGGCCTGTTCACGCAGCCGTTGCAGATTAACGCGCTGGCGCTGATGCTGAAGGAGGCGCGGGTGACGGGCGGCGTCATGTACTGCCGCCCGGGCGCGCACTCCGACTTCGATGTGTCGCTGAGCATCCTGCAGGCGGAGGCGGAAAGGGCCCGCGCCCTGATCACCCACCGTTTTTCTCTGCCGGAAGCGGCGGAGGCGTTTCGTACGGCGGCGGACAAGTCGAGCGGTTCGCTCAAGGTGCAGGTGGCGATGTAGCGCGCACCTCGCCATAGAGCATTGGCAGGCTGTTGAAAAAGGCTCGTGGCGAGATTGTGGTCCGACAAGCTCACCACGAGCGGAATCTGTGAACCGCTCACCCTGAGCCTGTCGAAGGGCGAGCGTGGAGTTGTTCATCATCCTGCTAATGCTCCATTGCCCTGGATGGAGCCAGGCAGCGGTGGCCTAGCCCATCGCCCCGAAGCCGCGCCAGCGGGTGGTGCGGGCGGCTTCCAGGCGTGGAGTGATCTCGCGGATGGCGTCGCCCAGGATTTCGATCTCCACGGCCAGCCGGGTGCGGGCTGACGTTTCCTCCAGTATGCGCTGCTTGACCCAGAGGCTGGCGGCCGCCCGGGCGCCGATGAAATCGGCCAGCAGGGCCGGGTCGGAGGGCATCTCCAGTCGGCGCGTCCACTGGTTGGTCAGGGCCAGCTGGAGCCGCACATACTCGGCGTAGAGGGCGCCGGCCGAGTCGGCCATCTGCTCGGCCTCCGCGTCACCGGCGGCAGGCGCCTCCAGCAGCTCGACATCGCCGACCAGGTAGGGGTCGGACTGGAGGACACGGCGGACCCGGAAGCGCTGGCCGCCGATGCAGACCAGGTTCAAGCGGCCGTCCGGGAGGTGCTGGGCGCGGACGATGTGGGCCGTGGTGCCGACCTCGAACGGCTCCGCCGGCTCCCCCACCTCGTTTCCTGTGCGGATGAGGAGGACACCGAAGGGGCGACGTTCTTCCAGGCACATGCCGATCATCTGCTTATAGCGCTCCTCGAAAATGTGCAGCGGCATAGTGGCGCTGGGAAAGAGGACGGCGTTGAGCAGAAAGAGCGGCAGCTCCACGGGACACCACTCTAAGGGGCGTCGCCGGTGGTATCGCCCAGCACCCAGCGGGCCCGCTTCTCGTCGCCGGCCTGGACGTACACCTGGAGGCTGCCGATGATTGGCGTGGCCCCGATGGAGGCCAGAGGGTCGGCGCTCTTGACGAACGTGGAGATGCCCTCCTGGGCCAGCACGTCGCGGAAGATGTTGGCCTCGACTTCCGTGCTGGCCACGGCGATCATCACCAGCCGCTCGCTGCGGTGCGCCATGGCCCCATCTTAAACGATGGGCGGCGCCGCAGCCTAAGCCCGGGTGACTTCCACGGCCGCCACCGGTGAGTCAGCGCCGAAAAGCCGGGAGACGGCGCCGCCATCGTAGTACAGCGGCAGGTATAGCATCCGGGGCTGCACGGCGGCGGTCAGGCGGGCCTTCACGGCCAGCTCGCCGCCGGCGCTGCGCAGAACGACGGTGTCGCCGTCCGTGATGCCCAGCGCCGCGGCGTCTGCGGGGTTTATCTTCACGGCATTCTCGCGATGGAGCCGGTCTGCCTCCGGCGAGTGGATCGCCGCCGCTTCGTAGCTCATGTAGAGACTCCGGCTGGTCATGAGCAAGAAGCGGCCGTCCCCGTCCGCGGCCGGCGGCGCGGCCGGGACCTCCTGGCGGGCGGACCGGCTGGGGCCGAGGCCGTCGATGCGCTGCTGGGCGCCGGAGTCCATCTCCCGGTAGCCGGCGTTCTGGTAAATGGGGATGACCTGTGACATCTCATCCATGATCTCGGCGGCGGCGGCGTAGTTGATGCGGATCTCGCCGGGCCGCAGGCGCTCGGCCAGGCGGCTGCCCAGCTCGGAGAGGATGCGCCACCCCTGCCGCGCTTGTCCCTGGGGCGCGGCGGCCTGGTTCAGGCGCAGGACGCGGCGGTCGGCGCTCACCGTCGTCCCCTCCCGGGCCCAGGCGCCGGCGTCCGGCAGCACGACATGCGCCGCCTTCGCCGTGTCCGTGGGCAGGGAGTCGATGACGGCCAGGAAGTCCAGCGCACCAAGCGCGCGCTCGACGGCCAGCTGGTTCGGTGCCAGCATCAGCGGGTTGTCGTTCAGCACCACCAGCGCCTTGACGCCGGCGTCCGCTGTCATCTGCTCGAACGTGAGGCCGGCGCCGGCCGGCAGCGGGGCGCCCCACAGCCGCTCCACCTCCTGGCGCGACGCCTCTTCGGCGGCGGCACGGTAGCCGGGCAGCAGCTCCGGCGAGCCGCCTGTGTCGCGCATGCCCCAGACGTTGGCCTCCTGCGGCAGGACGAAGAGGGCGTTGGGGGCGTCGTCTCTCGTGCAGGCCACGGCGATATTGGCCAGGGCGGCCGTGATCGCCTTCGTCCTCTGAGCTCCGTAGTGCGACAGGCCGTAGATCACCGAAAGCGGGCCCTCGCCCTCCATCAGGACCTGCACGGCCTTGCCCAGCGGTTCGATCAGTTCCGCCGGGACGGAGGGCTGTTCGCCCTTACCGCTGCCCCGTGCCGTCTCCACAGCTGCCGCCAGCGCGCCGATGATCGCCGCCTCTTGGCCGGGCCGCGGCTGCACCCAGACCTCGGCGAAGTCGTTCAGCTCGCCCCAGAGCGGGCTGATGACGACCAGCCGGGCGCTGCCGCGGACGACGGCGTCCTTGACGCGCAAGCAGGCGACGTTGTGGCTGGACTCCAGGTCGTCGGCGATGACGAGGATGGTCTTTGACCCGGCGATCCGGGTCATGTCCGCGGGGAGGACCTCGCTGCCGAAGGCGGCGCGCAGGCCGCCCGCCGCCGCGCGGGCAACGGCGCCGGCGCTGGCATCGATGTTGTTCGTCCCGACGACGGCGCGGGCTATCTTGCCCAGCAGGTAGTTCTCTTCGTTGCTGGCCAGCGGCGATGCCAGGAAGCCGATGGCCTGCGGCCCGTGCTCCTCGCGTATCTGGGCCAGCCGGGCGGCCGCCAAGTCCAAGGCCTCGTCCCAGGTTGCCGCCTCCTGGCCGCCGTTGCGGCGGATGAGTGGCTGCGCGAGGCGGGCCGGGGGCTTGACAGCGTCGTAGTGAAAGCGGCCGCGGACGCAGAGCTGATCGCGGCTGACCGGGTTGGACTCGGTGTCGGGGCGGACGATCACGCCCCGGCCTTTCTTAGAGCCCAGGAAGATGGAGCAGCCCACGGAGCACTGGGTGCAGGTGGTCGGTGTCCAGCGCTCGGTCTGGGTGGCGGCCCACTTGTTGGGGTGCTCCATGAGCGTCGCTGTGGGGCAGACGTCTATGCAAGCGCCGCAGAAATCGCAGTTGGAGTCGTGGACGGGGCCGCCGGCGCCGAACTCGATGCGGGTGCTGAAGCCGCGGCCGGCCAGGGTGATGGCGCCGGTGTGGCGGATTTCGTCGCAGGCGCGGACGCAGCGGGTGCAAATAATACACATCTGGGGGTCGAACTCCAGGAAGGGGTTGGCCTGGTCGGCCGCAGGCTGCGCCAGGTTGTAGTAGGTGCGCCCGTCGCCGTCCCACGGCTCGTAGCCGGCCATCTCCAGCATCTCGCAGGTCGTCTGCAGCTCGCAGCGGTAGTTCTTGGAGCAAGTGAGGCAGCGGTGCGTCACGGCGTCGTCGCGGAGGCACGTATCGCCGGGCTTGCACTTGACGATGCGGTGGCAGGTGAGGCAGCGGTCCGAGTGGTACGAGAGGATGAGCGAGAGGACGGCCTGGCGGGTGCTGCGCAGCTCCGGCGCCTCGGTGTTCACCACCATGCCGTCGGCCACCCTGGTGGTGCAGGAGAGCTGGTAGCCGCGGGCACCGTCGATCTCCACGATGCAGGTGCGGCAGCCGGCGTAAGGGGGCAGGCCGTCTATGTAGCAGAGGTTGGAGATGAACTGGCCGGAGTTCTTGATGACCTCAACGAGGGGAGCGCCAACCGGCGCCTCGATCTCTTTGCCGTTGAGCGTGATCTTGGCCACGGGCTACCGCACCCGGTCTCGTTCCACGGGCTTGCCGGTGTGCAGGGCGGTCTCTTCCGCCAGGGGCGACTTCTTGCCGTTGGGATACGTGTGGTCGTGCGAGCCCAGGAAGTCCTGGGCCATGCGCGTCAGGGCGTGCTTATTCCGGTAGAGGTCGTTGGAGTCGTAGGCGGCGTCGTCCAGGGGCCCGCCGGCCTGGATCGCCTCGTAGGGGCAGGCCTCGACGCAGAGGGCGCAGTACATGCAGAGGCGGAAGTCGATCTCGTAGCGGTCGATGTTGAGGGCGCCGTCTTCGCGGGGCGACGTCTCGACCAGGATGCAGCCGTCGGGGCAGGCCTGGGCGCAGGTAGAGCAGCCGGTGCAGCGTTCCTCGAACCAGAGGAGGTTGGTGCGGGCGTCGACGGGGATGGGGCGGATCTCGTCCGGGTACTGGGTGGTGAACGGCCGCCGGGCGAGGTAGCGCAGGGTCACCATGAGCCCTTTGGCGATGCCGCTACCGAACAAGTCAGACTCCATCCGTGGGGCAGGGCCCCGGTCCCGCCCGATGCTTCCAGACGTAGCTGCAGGTCTTCCGACCTGCCCGCTGCGGTCTGCAAGGCAAATACTACGCTGATGACTTACTTTATTTCAAGTGAAAGAAATCACGGATGAACGTCGGCCAGCGGCGAGGCACCGGGTTCGGTCAGCCTGAGCGAGTCGCTGCCGCTGAGTGCCTGGCGGCAGCGAACGGCTCGAAGAAAGCTCCCCCGACGACGAACATCCCGCGCTGCGGGATGCGGAAGTCAGCCAGCGTGGCTTGCCGGGGCGCCGGGCCGGGCGTGCCGAAATCTGCGCCGCCTAACGTCGCGCGGCTCCGAGGGATCACCCAGATGAGCCTGGGGTTGGCGATGAAGTGCTGGCCGTTGGGCGCCGTTCCCTGCAGGCGCAGACGCCCCGCTTGTAGCGTGAGTGAGGCCAGGGCGCTCATCGCCGTCAGGACAGGCCCCTTCTGCGACATGGCTTCCGGGATTAACCGGCCCATCGCGTTCATGATCCGGGTCACCGGCGTCGATGCCACCTCGACATCCCAGTCGAGGCGCGCGGCGGGGATGCGCACCGAGAACGTGCGCGGGCCTGTCCACTTGATCCCAATCTCCGCTTGCTGGAACCTCTCCACGGCCTTCCCGAAGTAGCGATTACACGAGAGCAGCGGTTCCACCGTGGAGTAGAAGGTCCACGCGCCGGCCGGGTCGCGGTGCCAGACGGACGTATAACCCGGTCCAACGGAGGAGGCGGGAAAGCGCCGCAGGCCCAGGATATGGCCGGACGCAAACGGCAACCCCATGACGCCGTATCCCGAGAAGCGCTCCCGGATGTCGCGCGGCCGCATCTGGGAGCGCTCGGCGGCCTGGGCGAGGTCACGTGGTTCCACTATCGCTGGCCCCCTCGTCCGACGGGCGCTGCCGACCGGCCGGCCGCCCCTGCCGCGCGATCGCCGCGACCGCTAGTTGGCCGGGACGACGTACTCGCCGCCGGCGGCCTGGTTGGACGGCTGCTTCTTGATGGCGATCTTCTTCGCCTTCCAGAACGCCTCCGCGAACTGGTTGGTGAGGTTGAGCAACTCCTGCGCCGCCTCCAGGTCGATGTTCTGGCGGGCCTTGGAAGCCGTCTTCATGATGCCGTCCACGAGCTCGCCCAGACCTTCCGG
>JBGQEU010000110.1:0-5754 GCA_041496525.1 Dehalococcoidia bacterium | reverse complement strand
GTGTATCGCCTCCAGATCCGCCGCCGACCCCAGCAGCTCCCCCACTGCCCGCCGCAGCAGCCGCGCCGTCAGCGCAGGATGCAGCGACTCCAGGGCCGGACGTTCGAACGCCACACCATCGCCATCAACCCGGGCCATCTCTTGCCACAGCCCGCCCGCCACCGCATCCATGTAGTCGACATCCCGCCCGGCGGCCTCCGCCAGCCGTGCCAGCGCTTCCTCGGCCCGCGGGTTCAGTTTGCGCAGGAGGGGGATTAGTGCCTGCCGCACCCGGTTGCGCGTCGCGACCGGCAGCTCGTTTGTCGGGTCGAGCCGGGGTTCGACGCCGGCCTCCCGGCAGTACCGCTCCGTCTCGTGGCGCCGCAGCTGCAACAGCGGCCGTGCGACGTCCGCGCCCTTGCCAAATGGCCAGGGCGCGCGCGGGGGCATCGCCGCCAGCCCGTCCAGGCCGGATCCGCGCAGCACATGCAGGAGGACGGTCTCCGCCCGGTCATCCAACGTATGACCCACCGCCACGGCGGTCGCGCCCGCCTTCCCGGCTTCACCGGCCAGGAAACGGTAGCGGAGTCGGCGCGCCGCGTCTTCGGTCGACTCGCCCTCCCGTCGGGCGCGTCTGCGTACGTCACCACGGCCGGTCATCACCTGGACATCGAGCCATGATGCCAGAGCCGTCACGAACCGTTCGTCTGCGACTGCCTCCTCGCGACTGCGGAGCATGTGGTCGAAGTGTCCGGCCGTCAAGCCGAGGCCGAGTTCACCTTGCAGCCGGGAAAGGATCAGCAGCAGCGCCGTGGAGTCCGGGCCCCCGGACACGGCGACCAGGACGCGCTCGCCCTGCTGCAGGACACCGCGCGCCCGGATGAGATCCAGCACGCGCCGTTCTACCCGCTTGGTGAACGGCGTCTCTCGTGCAACGGGATGCGAAAACGCGGCGGCTGATCGCATATCGGCGCTAGTGGCTGAGTATTGCCGACCTGATTGTACCGCCGCCGGGGCTAGGCGCGTTCCGGCGGCCGGCCGCCTAGCGGATCAGGGTGTCCCACCAGAGCCCCGGCCCCTGGTCTCCCGGCGCCGGCGTCGGCGTCGGCCCGGTGGGTATGGCTACGAATCCGGTCTCACCCTCGCGGACGAGCCCCATCTGTTCGCGGGCCACGGTTTCGATGTACTCGTCCGAGTTCAGATATCCCTTCAGCGCCTCAAGCCTCTGGTAGCGCCCCTGTATCTGCTCGATCTCCGACTGGAGCTGGCCCTCCTGCTGCCGCAGTTGATGCGACCGGATGGCGTTGAAGCCAACGGCGACGAGGAAGTAGACGACGGCCAGCGCCGTCACGCCCAGTATGATCTTCGCTGCAGAGACTCTGGGTAGGCGCTTAGACACTTTCTCCCTTACTTTCGCCGCATCTTATCACTGCCTGAGGGATCAGGCAATAGGTACAACGCCGAAATAGCGATGGGGTTATCCCGGGTCTTCCAGATGGCAAACGTCGTTCAGCCTCCGCACGCGCATCCGCCGGGGCCGCACATCCAGCACCGAGATGGCGGCCACAGACTGCCGCACCCGCCGGAAGCTGGCCAGGTCGATGCCCAGGGCCGCCGTCAGCAGGCAGAGGATGACGAAGTTGTGGGTGACCGCGCACACGCTCTCATCCGGATGCCGCTCGCACAGTTCCCGCACGGCATCGAGCGCCCGCTTCTGCACGTCGATCAGGCGCTCGCCGCCCGGCATCGCCACTCCGGGCCCCGTTCCGCCCACCCACGCTTCCAGCAGCCCGGGGAATTGAACACGTATCTCGGCGAAGGTGAGTCCGTCCAGCTGCCCGATGTCCATCTCGATCAGCCGCGGCTCGGTGGTCACCGCCAGCCCCTGCGCCGCCGCGATTCCCGCCGCTGTCTCCAATGCCCGCCGCAGGGGGCTGCAGTAGACCGCTGCCAACCGCTCGCCCGCCAGCGCCGCCGCCAGGCGCTGGGCCTGCCCCCGGCCGTGCTCGTTCAGCGGGACATCGGCGCGCCCCAGGGCCAGACCCAAACGGTTGGACTCCGTCTGGCCATGCCGTACCAGGAACAGCTGCACGGGATCAGGATAAAACATCGCGCCCGCGCCCGCCCGGCGCGAGACGCACTACTCGTCCGCCGGCTCGCCCCGGCGGCGGTAGGCCATGACCGCCGACGGGCTGTCCTGCAGGTACAGCCGGCGGCGGTGGATGCGGCGGGCGGCCGGAACGCCCAAGGTTAGAAGCACCTGGTCCGCCCGTGCCGTCATCTCCGGCTCCGCCCGCAGCCGCATCCGCAGCAGCAGGCACCCGTCCTGTTCGCCTTCGAGACGGATATCCAGGACCAGCGGCCGCAGGTCGTACTGGCGCACCTTAGCCTCCCGCCGGTACTCGGCAGGCACCGCGGCGGCGGCAAGGAGCTTATCGATGGCCTCTTGCGCATCGCGGGCCGTGACTACTTCCGCCGGCACCTCCGCCTCGTACTCGGCCCACCTCAGCTGCGACTGCAGGGACGGCGCCCGGATGCCCACCTCGCAGACGTCCACCGCCTCGACGCCGTCCGGAAGACCGGCGGCCAGGCGGTGCAACGCCTCTTCGGGCTGGACCCACTCATTCAGGTAGACATCCACCAGCTCCCAGTCGGACGTGACCCCCACAGGCAGTGGCGCGGCCAGCGACACCTGTGGCGCCGGCCGCTTGCCCTCAGAGTAGGCCAGCGCCAGGCCGGCCGCCTTCGCCGCCTCCTCCCAGGCGCTGACCAACTCCCGCTGGCTCAGTGCGCAGGCTTCAGCCGTGACTCGGTAACGAACGCGCAGGCGTTGTGCTTTCAAGTGAGGCTACAGCCGTGTAACTCTGACTTCCTCCACCCGGTTCCCCACAACTTTCGTGACGGCGACGCCCAGGCCATTGTGCGTGAACTGCTCGCCCTCGCTGGGGATTCGCCCCAGATGGCTGAGCACGAAGCCCGCTACCGTTTCGTAGTCTCCCTCCGGCAGGTCCAGCTCCATCTCTTCGTTCGCGTCGTGGATCGTCATGCCGGCGTCGATCTGGAAGGTGCGCTCGTCCACCGTCACGAACTCCTCCTCATGCCGGCGTAGCTCGTCGCTCACGTATCCCACCAGCTCCTCAAGCAGCGTCTCCAGGGTGACGATGCCTGCTGTCCCGCCGTATTCGTCGATGACTATAGCCATCTGGTGACCCGTCTCCTGCATCTCGAAGAAGGACGCCCCCACGAACTTCGTCTCCGGGATGAACAGCGCCGGCCGCATCGCCAGGTCTATCGGCGAGTCTTCTGTCAGCTGACCGTCCGAGATGCCGCGCAGGACGTCCTTGATGTTGACGATGCCTACCACGTTGTCCTGGCTCCCCTCGAAGACAGGGAAGCGCGAGTGAGGCGCCTGCTGGTACGTGGCGAGGAAGTCGCGCAGCGCGGAGCCCTTCGTCAACCACACGACCTCGGTGCGCGGGATCATCACCTCGTTCACGCGCCGGTCGCCGAAACGGAAGACGCTCTCCAGCAGCTCCGCCTCACTCTCCTCCACCGACCCCTGCTCGGCGCCGATGTCGATCAGCATCCGCAGCTCCGCCTCCGAGACGGTCTGGCCGGCGACCCTCTCGCCAAAGAGCAGGCGCGACAGCCGGGTGGGGATCGCGGCCAGGACAATGAGCAGCGGCCGCAGCAGCCAGATGACGGCTTCCATGGGCCGCGCCAGGAAGAGAGGGAAGCGCTCCGGCGCGTGCGCGCCCAACACCTTGGGCGTCACCTCACCCAGCAGCGCGATGAGCACGGTCATTACCGCCGTCCCCAGGATGAAACCGCCGACGCCGCCCACCGTCTCCAGGGCGATAATACTCCCCATTGTGGAGGTCAGGATGACGGACAGGCTCTGGAGCAGCACCACCAGCGAGAAGAAGCGCTCCTGGTGCGCCTGGATGCGCTCGATCGCCTTGGCGCCGCGCCCGCCCTGCTCGGCCAGGTGCCGCACCCGGATGCGGCTGACGCTGACCATGGCGATCTCGATGGCGTTGACGAGGGCGAAGAATGCCAGGCTGACTACGAGGATGGCCGCGGCCAGGCCGGTGCTGAGACCGCCGATATGGATCGTGTCCTCCTGCATCCGGAGGACCGACCCCATCTCCCAATCAGTTATGTGCATTAAGACAACCGGTCTCCGCCGCGCGCCGGAGACCACGCACATTATATAGCAAGATTCGTCTCCCTCTTGGCCGTGGGCCCGCCGTGGTTTAGCATGCCGGACAGACGCCTATGTCTCTCGTTGTCACTGTCTACGTCCCCAGCGGCATCGTCATGGCCGCCGATTCTCGCATGACCGTCCTCCGCAGCGAGGACCGGGAAGAGGGCGAGCAGAAGCTGCGCGTCCAGCAGCAACTGGTCCTTTCGGACAACGCGTACAAGGTTGTGGAGCTGCGGTCGGTCGGTGTCGGCGTCAGCGTTTACGACTCCGGCGTCATCAAGGACCAGCCGGTGGACAGCCACGTGCACCGGTTCGAGGAGGAGGCGGTGGCCGGCGAAGACGATGTAATCACCGTCGCCGATAAGTTCCTCAGGTACTTCCAGGGCAACTTCCCGGGCGTGAACGTGGGCTTCCACGTGGCCGGATACCGGCTGGAAAGCCGGGCCAGCGTGCCCTATGTTCTCGTCGGCCACACCGTCCATGAGCCCCAGGTCCGGCGCGTCAACGCCACCGAAGACGGCAAGGTCCAGTATGGCATCACCCGCGCCGGCGACACCCTGATCGCCAACCGTATGATCGACCCGCAGCACCTGCCGCTCTTCCCGGCGATGCCCCTTCAGGACGCTGTGGACTACGCCGTGCACCTCATCCGCGCCACCATCGACACGATGCGCTTCGAGCCCCGCTTCCCCTCAGTCGGTGGGCCTATCGACGTGCTGGTGGTGCGGCCGGACGGCATGAGCTGGGTGCAACGCAAGGAGCTGCGGGGGCACGCGTGAGCGGCGCCGTGGCCTTGTGGAGTGTAGGTCGGGGCCTTCCGACCCCGACATAGCGGGTGCGGGCTAGGAATGTAGGTCGGGGTCTTCAGACCCCGACGCAGCGGTTGCGGGCAGCTAAAGCTACCCGCCTACATTTTCTCGCAGGCTGGCCTGGGGGTTGGCATACCGCCGCCGACTGACCGCGCGCCCTAGCTCTTAGCCGCTGAGATTAGCCTCTCCGCCGCCGTCCGCGGGTCCATCTCTCGCCGTGCGATCGCCTCCACCAGCTCGTCCACGCGGCCGTCGTCCTGCGCGCCGATGACGCCCTCCAGCAGCAGCGCCTGCGCCACGGCCAGCAGCTGCCGGCGGGCCCGGTGCCGTCGCATCTCCTCCAGGCGGCCGGACTCGGCCAGGTACTCGCGGTGCGCCTCGATGGCATCGGCCAGCTCCGCGATCCCCTGCTCCTTGTGCGCCACCGTCTTCAGGATCGGCACCTGCCAGCCCTCGTTGCGCTCCAGGCTCATGAAGATATGCAGCTGCTTGTAGACGCTGTCCGCCAGCGGCAAGTCGGACTTGTTCACGACCAGGATGTCGGCGATCTCCAGGATGCCGGCCTTGATCGCCTGCATGTCGTCGCCGGCGCCGGGAATGTTGACGACGATCGTCGTGTGCGCCGTCTCCGCGACCTCCACTTCGTCCTGGCCGGCGCCGACGGTCTCGACGAAGATGAGGTCCTTGCCCGCCGCGTCGAGGACGGCGACGACTTCTGCGGTCATCGGCGCGAGGCCGCCCAGCTCGCCGCGGGTGGCC
>JBGQEU010000109.1:0-5883 GCA_041496525.1 Dehalococcoidia bacterium | reverse complement strand
CGGTTCCCGGCCCGGCTTCGGCGCCGTCCGGTCCTGTGGCGTTAGGTCGGCCGGCCTGTCCGGCGTTGGGTTAAACGGCAGCCAGCCGTACTTGGGGAAGTAGACCTCAGCCCAGGCGTAGGAGTTGCGGTCGCGCAGGACGTACGCCCCCGAATTCCGGTCCAGGTCAGACTCATCGGCGACGAAGCCGACGGCCAGCCTGGCCGGGACTCCCAGCGTGCGCAACATGACGACCATGGCCGAGGCGTGATAATCGAAGTAGCCGCGCCGGGATTCGAACAGGAAGTAATCGACACTATCGCTCCCCGGCGGCGCGTCTCCCACGTCGTAGTCGACCGGATAAGTCCGCAGGTACTCCTCGATCGCCATGGCCCGGTCGTAAGCGTTCTGCGCCCGGGCGCGTCCGGCGATAGAGTCGGCCAGCTCCGCTACGCGCCCGGGCAGGCTGGCCGGCACCTGCAGGTACTGGGAGAGCACCCAGTCCGGGTACTGTTCGCCGGCCAGGCGCAGCTCGTCCGGAGCCGCCGCCGGCAGGAATCCCGTCACGTTGTACGATTCGCCCCGGAGCACCCGGCCGCCGGGGTCAAGGGCTACCGTGTCGGGGACGGCCTGGTCGGCGCTGTCGAAGGCCCTGACGGCTGCGACGCGGCCGCGGCCATCCCTGATGACATCCACGCCAATCAGGTTCCCCGCAAGACTTCCATTCAGCACGCCCGCATCGGAGGGATTCTGCCAGCGGGGCACGTACACGCGCTCCGGCTGCAGGCTTCCCGACGGGACCTGCACCTCCAGCGGCCGGTCGACGGAAACCAGCTGACCGGGCGTGAACACCACAGTGCCCACGACGCTTTTCGCCTCCATCTGCACCGTCACCGGCACCAGCTTGCCTTTCAGCGCCTCGCTCGTCAGCTCATCTTGCACCCGCTGGCTGATCGTGTCCGGCAGCTGTACCTGATCGCGCCGGCCCGTCTCCCATCCGCCGGAGGTGTACTCGTCATAGACAGCGCCGCGCAGGGGCAGCGGGCCCTGCAGCTTGGGATCAGTGAGCGTAACGGACATCAGCTCGCGGTCCCTCAGTTCGATGGACCCCTGGAAGGGCAGAACGCCGGTGTAGTCATGCAGGGTCGTCACTTTCTTCACGTACAGAGGCCCGGCCAGCCGCACGATGTCGACGCCGACCCTCTTCACGCTCTCTACCGCCGCCGCCACCGGCGCGGGCGTGGCGAAAGGCCCGGCGGGCGCCACCCAGGCCAGCGCCAGCAGCAGGATCAACGCCCAGCTGCTCATATGGAGCACGGAGAAACTGACGAGGGCCGGATATCCTGTGCCTTCGGCCTGCCACCTCGCCATCCTCTTCATCAGGCTCGTCCGCATGACGAGCAGGAACCCGAAGAACATGTACAGGGCGGCGGCGCCGGACAGCGAATCTCCCACGAACGCTATGTCCAGGAACAGCGCTGCACCCCCCGGGATGAGGCCTATCCAGGCGTTGTGCCAGCGGAAGACGCTCCAGCCGAAGATGAAGACGCCGATCCAGGTGAGCCCGACAATGAGGACGTTGAAGGGCAGCGAGTCATTCGTCACGCCGCCGGAGAAGGCGACTGTGAACCAGCTATCGAAGCGAACGTAGACGGCCTCCGTCCGGTCCGGCAAGCTACCCGGCCCCACCATCAGCAACGCCTGCCAGAAGGTGACCAGAGCGCCCAGCAGCAGCGCCAGCGGCGCCGCCAGCCACGCCGGCAGGGGCGAGCGCGCCAGCAACATGGCGCCGACCGCAGCGACCAGCGCAACGGAGGTGAGCGCCGGCATGTTGCGGGTCCAGCCGCCGCTTTCCAGCGCGACGGTGATGCTGAGGGCGGCGGCCAGGGTGAGACCCAGCGTCAGCAGGACCTCCCAGTCCAGGAAACGCGCGCGTAACCGGCGCAGCAGGGCGGCCGCGACGGGCCGGGTGCGTTCGAGGGGCCGGGCCCACTCCATCTCCGCCACGGTTATCTCGCTCCGGCCCTCTGCCGGGCCGGCATGCCCTCGTTCAGCAGGCCGGCGGGCCCCAACACCAGCGACAGGTCAGAGCCCCGCCGCACGACGTAGGTGAGGACGCCCATGGCCCCCAGCGCCTCGCTCAGCGTGGCCTCCGGCGGTGCTCCAAAACTCTCGGGGTCGACGAGCGCCACGGCGGCGCGGGCGCCCTGCTGGAGCAGCGTGCCCAGCGCCGCCATCCAGGCGTCACTCATTGAAGGGGTGACGATGAGGACTGTCGAGTGGCGTCCCAGGCGTCGGCCCTCTTCCTGCAGCAGCGTAGCCAGCGATGACGGACCGCTGGCCCGCGCCAGCGCCAGCGCCTCCAGGATGCGCCCGTACTGCTGCGCGCCTCGCGCCGGGTCCAGCACGATACGCTCATCTCCGTGCGCGATCAGACCCAGCATCCGGTTGTTCTGAAGAAAGTGGTGGGCCAGCGAAGCGGCGATCCGCACGCCGTACTCCTCGGTGCTGTCGTCGCCCTCGCCCGCCTGCACCTGATGGTCAAGGTCCAGCACCACCCAGATGTTGCTCGTCGGGTCCATCTCAAACGTCTTCACCATCAGCCGCCCCAGCCGGGCTGTGCTGCGCCAGTGGATGCGGTTGTATGTGTCACCCGGGTAGTATTCGCGAACGGCGGCGGCGTTGGGTGTCACGTAGTGGGTACGCCGCTGGACCGTACCTTCACCCGGGAGCTGGGCCGCCGGCGCCCAGAAGTACGGCAGCTCTTCCGGCTGGGGCAGCACGATCAGCGGCTGCTGCTCTCCGAAGCTGCGGCTGAAGCGGAAGAGCCCGAATGGGTCGCCGGTAGTGATGCGGACGGGACCGGCGGAGAAGACGCCGCGACGGCGGCAGCGGGTGCTGATCTTCCAGTTGCGGCGCCCCTTGGCCGGCAGCGTTATGACCGTCTTCGCCGGGGCGCCGGGCATATCGGTCAGGTCTTCGATCTCCAGGGCCAGCTTGGTGAACGCGCTGCGGCTCTTCAACCGCAGCCTCGTCTCCACCTCCTGCCCCACCTGCAAGCGGTCCTTCGTGCGTTCGATGTTGAGGTCCAGGCCGCGGACGTGGATACGAGCCCAGATGAAGCACAGCGGAACCAGGCCGGCCAGGACATACGCGGCGCGGTAGAAGAGCCAGTAACCGCTGATACCGGCCAGCGTGAACATGGCGACCAGCGCGGCCAGCACGAACAGCAGATTCTGATTGCGGATGGTCCAGCGCCAGAGCCGCCCCGGGATGCGGAGAACGAACCGCCCCAACCGCCTCATCGCCCCTTATCCTCTACTCAGCCCGGGCGCGGGCCGCCGCCCTTCCCGGGAAGGGCCGCACGCCCGGGACCGGCAGCCCTTTCAGACATTCGTCGACGGCCTGCGCCGTGGTCAGCCCTTTCACCCGCGCCTGCGCGTTCAGGATGATCCGGTGGCCGAGGGCGGGATAAGCCAGCGACTTGACGTCGTCGGGGAGCACGTAGTCCCGGCCGTCCAGCACCGCCCTGGCCTGCCCCAGCCGCTGCAGCGCCAGCGAGCCGCGCGGCGAGGCCCCCAGGTAGACCGATGGGTGCTGCCGCGTGGCGTCTGTCAGCTGGACGATGTACTCCTGGATGAGGACGTCGACATAGACATCGCGCACGGCGGCCTGCAGGCCCAGGATATCCTGTGATTCGCAGACCGCGCCCAGCTCTGCCACGGGATGGCCGTGCAACTGGCGCTCCATCATCGCCCGCTCGTCCCCGATGGCGGGGTAGCCGATCTCCAGGCGGATCAGGAAGCGGTCAAGCTGCGCCTCCGGCAGCGGGAAAGTCCCCTCGTACTCAATCGGGTTCTGGGTGGCCAGCACCATGAACGGCTCCGGCGTCGGGTGCGTGACGCCGTCCACGGTGATCTGGCGCTCCTCCATGGCCTCCAGCAGCGCCGACTGCGCCTTGGGCGTGGCCCGGTTGATCTCGTCCGCCAGGACTACCTGCGCCAGCACCGGTCCCGGCCGGAACTCGAAGTCTCCCGTCTTCTGGTTGAACAGCGAGACCCCGGTCACGTCGCTGGGCAGGAGGTCCGGCGTGAACTGGATGCGGTTGAAGGTGCAGCCGCTGGAGCGGGCCAGGCTGCGGGCCAGCATCGTCTTGCCGACGCCCGGCACATCCTCGATCAGGAGGTGGCCGCCGCACATCAGCGTCATCACGGCCAGCTCCACCTGGCGCCGTTTGCCGATGATGACACGCTCGACGTTTTCAACGATGGTCTGGGCTTGCGATCTGGCGTCCAAAGGGGCTTTGTCTCCGGGCTAGGCCTGTCAAATAAACGGCGGCCGGGCTGTTTTGGTTCCTAGTCCTCGAAATCAGGTTACTCGCTCCCCGGCGAGGGTGGCAATAGACAGATTATCAACGGTGTCTCCACCCCGCCGGGGGATTTTGGCCGCGGATGAGCGCGGATGGACGCGGATGGAACGACGGGGGACGGGGAAGAGCATTGGAGCATCGGAGCAATATGGCAAGAACTCAGAACCGAGGGAGGAGGCGCGCGGATGGGCCCCGCCGCCCCGGGGATTTTGGCCGCGGATGGGCGCGGATGGGCCCCGCCGCCCGACCCCTGGTTCGGCCCCTTCGGCCACGCTCAGGGCAGGCTCCGATGAGCACAGATGGAACACAGATAGAACGACGGGGAACGGGAGAGCATTGGAGCAAGGCCGGGAACCGAGAACCGAGAACCGAGGGGGGCGCGCGGAGGCCGGTCACGGGCCCGGCGGGCCGCTGATATCAAGGCGGGCGAGCGGGGAGTGGCCGCCCTGGCGGCGGGTCTGGATGGCTTCGAGCTCGTGGAGGGTCTGGATGTAGAGGCGGTGAAGGTGCGCCTCGTACCTCATGATCTTGTCCAGCACGTCGCGGCCGGGGAGGGTGCGCGGGTGAAGTTGCGGCGCCCCGCGGAGGCAGGGCACGATAGATTACTTCCTTCTCAACGATTGGCAGGTGACCTGTGACGGAACCTCGAGATGACGTAGCGCTGGTCATCGCCGCGCACCCGGACGACGGGGACTTCGGCGCCGCCGGCTACACGGCCCAGCAGGCGGAAAAGGGCTGGGACGTCTATTTCCTCGTGTGCACGAACGGGGCGAAGGGGACGGAGGACCGCGCAATGACGCGGGAGCGGCTGATCGCCCTGAGGCGAGAGGAGCAGCGCGAGGCGTGCCGCCGAATGGGGGCGCGGGACGTGTTCTTCCTCGACAACGAGGACGGCGAGCTTGTGTACGACAGGAGCTTCCTCGAGCAGCTCGTGCGCTACATCCGGCTGATTCGACCCCACACCGTACTCACGCACGACCCGACCGACATCATCATGCGCGATAGCTTCATCAACCACCCGGACCACCGGGCGACGGGCACGGCGGCGCTGGACGCGATCTAC
Organism: Dehalococcoidia bacterium; assembly: GCA_041496525.1. Taxonomy (GTDB): domain Bacteria; phylum Chloroflexota; class Dehalococcoidia; order SM23-28-2; family RBG-16-64-32; genus JBGQEU01. Next base: position 472 of record JBGQEU010000109.1, on the reverse strand, counting down.
CCGACGGCGCGGGACCACCTGAACTTCCCTGAACACCTCACTGAGGGGCTGGAGCCGCACAAAGTGCGGGAAGTGCTTTTGTGGAGCACCAACCAGCCGAACTTCGACGTGGAGATATCGGCCGACGTGGACCGGAAGATCTACGCCCTGAGCGCGCATGTCTCGCAGTTCGGGAACAGGGAAGATTTCGTGTCATTCGTGCGAGAACGGTGGAAGGACGAGGCTGGCCGGTATCTCGAACGTTTTCGGCGAATCGAGCTTCAGTTCTAGGGACAGCCACCGCGAGATGAGCCGGGGGCGAGGGGTTGTGGCGCGGGCCCGGCTGCGCTTTGCTGTCGGGGTGCAGCCGCGAAAGAGGATCCTGGAGCTGGCCCGGGCGGAAGGGTTCGAGCTTGTGCGCTTCGCGGCGGCTGAACGCATGGCGGAGGCCTGCGGAGCGGCGCGGGAACGGCTGGCGGAGGGGCGGCTCGAT
>JBGQEU010000108.1:0-5899 GCA_041496525.1 Dehalococcoidia bacterium | reverse complement strand
GGCTGCGAGGCGGGCGGCGGCCTCCTCTGCCGGCAGCCCTTCGTCCACGATGTCGTCGCACTGCCGGGCGAAGGCGCAGGCGGCGTAGATGGCGCGGCGCTGGCTGTCGGGCAGGAGCATGAAGCCATAGTAGAAATTCTTCGCCTCCCGCTTGGCCAGCGACTGGCAGTAGTGGTAGGCGGACTGGAGCCCGTTCCTCATGCCGCCGCCCTCACGCGGACCGGCAGGGGAAGCAGGCCGCGAACCGCCAGCCAGGCTCGCCGCGGCCTCGACACCCGGGGCCGGCGCCGCAAGACATCGTAGCCCTGGCGCTCGATGGCATCGAGGACGGCCAGGCCGCCCATCGAGAACAGGCGCAGGTCCAGGCGCAGGCGGCCGGAGACCAGCGGGATGAGCCCGAGTCCATCCCGGAAGAGGTCCCGGGCCTGTTGCACTTCGAACGCCATGAGGCGGCGGAAGTCTTCCGCCACACGGCCCGACAAGAGGTCCGCCTCGCTGCAGCCGAAACGCTCCATGTCCTCACCCGGAATGTATACTCGCCCCTTTTGCAGGTCAACGGACACGTCCTGCCAGAAGTTCGCGAGCTGGAGGGCGGTGCAGGTGGAGTCGGACAGGCCCTGGCGCCGGGAATCTCGGTACCCGAACACGTAAAGAACCAGGTGGCCGACGGGATTGGCCGAGTATGCGCAGTAGTCCAGCAGCTCGCCACGTGTCTGGTAGCGGTTTGTGCGCTGGTCGCGGCGGTTCGCCTCAATCAGCCGCAGGAACGGTTCAAGCGGGATGTCGAAGCGGCCGATTGTCTGCTGAAGCGCCACGAAGCGGACGTCGCGCGGCGCCCCGCCGTAGCAGCGCCGCAGCTCCGCCTCCCACTCGTCGAGGAGAGCCAGCCGGTCGCCCTCGGCTTCGTCGCCCAGGTCGTCCACGCCGCGGCAGTAGGCGTAGATGGCGTACATATGCGGCCGCAGATCATGAGGCAAGAGCCAGGAGACAACGCTGAAGTTCTCATAATGGCCGAGCGCCACTTTGCGGCAGTAGGCGAAGGCCCGCTCGGTGTCCGGAGAGCCGGACACCTCTTCAGCTAACAACCCTCTCCCGTCTGAGAGCGCCATAACAATCACCTGGCCGTGAATCTGCGCCGACGGCTAGAAGCGCGGGGCTGGGGACGCGGGGCTACAAACCGAACTCATTCCACCGGGCTTGACCCACCAACCCACGCTATCCATCGTCACGCGCTCAGCTCTGGCCAAGAGCTACCCCGGCCTTCTCGAACCACTATTCTTGAGCCGCGCTGCCGGTCCTGTCAATACGCACGCCGGTCCCGCGTTTACGGCAAACCGCGGGCGATGCTAGACTCGTATTGAGCGCGGGTGGCGACAGGCGCTGCACGCGCGTACGAGAACACGAGAAGATCACAAGGAGGCGTCCCATGGCCAAGATTATCGATTGCAACAAGGTTAACCCCTCCAGCCAGTGCCACCACGTCGTTCGCGGCGCGACCGAAGAGGAGGTTCTGGAGAAGGCGAAGGAGCACGCCAAATCGCACGGGTTCACGGAGGTCACCCCGGAGCTGGTTTCCATGATTAAGGCGAATATCCAGGACGAGTAACGGCTAGACCTCAACCTCCACCATAATCAGCTCGGACGGCCCCCGGGCCTGGATCGCCAGCCGTTCTTCCTCCCAGATCACGGCCGCCTCGCCCGTCTCGACCGGCTGGCCGTTCAGCGACACCGCACCCTCGATCAGGAAGAGATAGGCGCCGAAGCCGTCCCGCAAGACGTGCTCGACCGCTTTGTCGGCCTCCAGGCGGGAGATGTACACCGAGGCCTCCTGGTGCACCAGAATGCTGCCCTCCGCCCGGTGGGGGCCGATGGCCCGCAGCAACTGGTTGGTCCGGTCCTGCGGCGTGAACACCTTCTGCTCGACGCCCGGCGGCAGCCCCCGCTCGCGGGGCATGATCCAGATCTGGATGAACCGCATAGGCTCAGTCTGGGAGCCGTTCTGCTCCGAGTGATAGGCCCCGGCGCCGAGGGTCATCCGCTGCACAGAGCCGGCGGGCAGGATGCCGTCGTTGCCCAGGCTGTCCTCGTGCTTGAAGGTGCCCTCCACGACGTAGGTCAGCCCCTCGATGTCGCGATGCGGGTGCATCGGCCAGACAGCGCCGGGGACAAGGCGGTCGTCGTTGAACACGCGCATGGTACCGAAGCCCATATTGCCGGGGTCGTGGTACTCGTCGAAGGAGAAGTGCCAGTTGGCGGCGAACCAGCCGCCCTCCTTGTGATAGATCTCGTCCCTCTTCCGCACCTTGATCATGGCTCCGCCTTCCGCTCCGCAGGCGGATCCGCATCTTCCTTCCCTGGGTGCTGCCAGGGTGGCAGGCGGCCCTCCTTGCGGCCTTTCTTGCGCTGGACGCCGCTGAGGATCTTGTACGTGTATTCGATGTAGGCCTCATCCTGGGAGATCGGGACGTCGTCGGCCAGCGGGATCGCCCGGCCTCCCTCCGCGATCGAGACGCTGTGCCAGCCACCGGGGTGCTCCCGGACGAGCGCGCCGCGGAACTCATAGGAGCGCCCTTGCTCCACCCCAGCGTCCCCGACTTCCACCCGCGTCAGGGCGGACTCATCGCCGGCGAGGCACATGCGCGGCCCGCCCACCTCCCAGAAGCGCAGGGCCCGGGCCCGGAACGAAACGCGATCGCCATCGCCGCAGGCCTTGATGGCCTTCACGTTAGGAAGTAGTTCGCCCATTCCCTAACACCTCGCACCTAACACCTCGCACCTAACACCTCGCACCTAACGCCCACCCTCATCGCCCCTCCAGCCAGCGGATAATCCTGTCCAGGTTCTCGTGGAGGCTGCGCCGGGATTCGCCGATCAGCCAGCGGTAGCAGTGCATAGCGTCGGAGCCCTCAGGCGCGTAGTCCTCCCAGGCCAGCACGAAGGCGCGGCCCTGGGCCCGGTGCGGCCAGCCTTCCCGCGGCTGCAGGTGCACGTAGATCGTGCCGCCGTCGTCTGTGAAGCCGATCGTGCCGGCCGCCACCAGGTCTGCCCGGCCGCGCTCGGCCAGGAGGCGCGCCAGCTCGCGCTCCAGGAATCGCAGCGCCATGCACAGACTATGCTAGCACGCCCGCAGAGCGCCGGCAGAAACAGGACCGCCTCAGCCGTAGAACGTGCTGGCGATGGCCCCGGCGTAGGCCATCAGCTTCTGCGGGGAGAGGGCGTAGGCGGGCGGCGCCAGCAACAGCGAGTCGGCCACCTCCCACACCGGTTCGATCTTCTTCCGCACCTCGTCCGGCGTCCCGCAGGCCACGAACGTCTGGGCCATCTCGTCGGGAACCAGGTGGGCGGCGTTCTCGTAGCCGCCCCGCAGAACCGCATCCTGCAGGCGGCGAGCTTCCTCGCGGAAGCCGTGAGCGGCGAAGTACTCCTCGTACTGGACGGCGGCGGCGTAAAAGGCGACCGTCGCGCGGGCGTCGTTCACGGCTTCTGCGCGGTCGTTGCTGACGGCGACGAAGAGCCCAACCTGGAACTCGATGTCGGAGCGCTGCCTGGCGCCGCGCTTCAGGCCCCGGTCCAGCGCCTCGGGGATCTTCGTGGTGGCCCAGGGGACGGACCAGATGGGGTGGCCCATGACCCCGTCGCCAATCTCAGCGGCCAGGCTCACCAAAGGCGCCCGCAGGGCGGCGATCCAGATCGGCAGGTTGGTGCGCAGGGGCGGCGGTGGCGCCAGCCACTTGAGCGCGCTGAAGTCGTGCCGGTGATAGACCCCCTCGTAGCGATCGAGTTCCCCCGTATGGGCCTTGCTGATCACCATACGGACGATCTCGACCACCTCGCGCATGTGCTCCAATGGCTTGCCGTAGGGCATGCCGTAGATCTCCTCGCTCAAGGAGCGGACGCTCGCGCCCAAACCCAGAGTGAAGCGGCCGCCGCTGACGTGATCCAGGTCCATCGCGTGCAGAGCCGTCTCGTAGGGGCTACGGACGAAGGCGAGAGCGATGCCTGAGAGAAGGCGGACGCGGCTGGTGGCGGTGGCGGCAACGGCCAGGGGGACGAAGGGCGTGCTGTATAGCTGCACCGCCAGCAACCCCTGCAGCCCGGCGTCCTCCTGCATCTTGGCCTGGGCGGCCACCACGGAGGCGGGCACGTTGGAGGGCACGAATCCCCAGAAGCGCTTGGTTTTGGCGGCCATAGCTAGACCTCCTCCTGTTGGCTGGCCCTCGCGGTAATACTCGACGAAGGCCGCCCGCCAGTCAACTCTCGACACCCGCTCGCGGCCGGTGCTACCCTCCGGCCATGAGCCGCTTCGTGCTGGCGCTGGACCAGGGGACGTCATCTTCGCGGGCCATCCTCTTCGACCACGCCGGCCGGTCCGTCGCCACCGCCCAGCAGCCGTTCCGCCAGATCTACCCGCAACCCGGCTGGGTAGAGCACGATCCGGAAGAGATCTGGCAGACGCAGATCGAGACGGCTCGGCAGGCGCTGACACAGGCCGGCGCCGGCGCCCGGGATGTCGCCGCCATCGGTATCACCAACCAGCGCGAGACGGCAATCATCTGGGACCGCGACGGGCGGCCCATCGCCAACGCCATCGTCTGGCAGGACCGCCGCACAACGCCCATCTGCCAGGAGCTTCGCGACCAGGGCCTGGAGCCCCTCTTTCGGGAGCGGACGGGCCTGCTGCTGGACCCCTATTTCTCCGGCACGAAGGTCAGGTGGCTGCTGGACAACGTCCCCGGCGCCCGCCTGCGAGCGGAGGCCGGCGAGCTGATGTTCGGCACAGTGGACGCCTGGCTCCTGTACAGGCTGGCCGGCGTACACGCCACGGATTACAGCAACGCCTCGCGCACGCTGCTGTACAACATCTTCGACCTACGCTGGGACGACGAGCTGCTGCGGCATCTGGACGTGCCGCCATCGCTGCTGCCGACGGTCCAGGCGTCCTCCGGGCCGTTCGGGGAGACGCAACTGCTGGGCGGCGCAGAGTCGACAGGGGCACACATCCCGGTCGCCGGCGTGGCCGGGGACCAGCAGGCGGCGCTCTTCGGGCAGGCCGCATTCGCCCCGGGGCTGGCCAAGAACACGTACGGCACCGGCGCCTTCCTGCTCATGAACGTCGGCGACCGGGCCGTGACCTCGCCCTCTCTGATCAGCACGATCGCCTGGGGGCTGCACCGGGGCGGGCGCGACGAGGTGACGTACGCGCTGGAGGGGTCGGTCTTCATCGCCGGGGCGGCAGTGCAGTGGCTGCGGGACGAGCTGGGGTTCTTCGCGCAGGCGGCGGAGTCGGAATCGCTGGCCGCCAGCGTGCCGGACTCGGGCGGCGTCTATGTGGTGCCGGCGTTTGTCGGGCTGGGGGCGCCGCACTGGGACCCGCAGGCGCGCGGGGCCATCCTCGGGCTCAGCCGGGGATCCAACCGCGCCCACATTACACGGGCGACGCTGGAGGCGATCGCCTATCAGACCCGCGACGTGGTTGAGGCGGTGGAACGCGACTCCGGCGTCTCCCTGTCCGAGCTGAGGGTGGACGGCGGGGCGGCGGCCAACGACCTCCTGATGCAGATCCAGGCGGACATATTGGGCCGCGAAGTCGTGCGGCCCGCAGTCCTGGAGACGACAGCGCTGGGCGCCGCGTACCTGGCAGGGCTGGCGGTAGGCTTCTGGAAGGACCAGGACGACGTGAGCCGCAACTGGCGTGAGGACAGGCGCTTCCACCCGCAGATGAGCGGGGAGCGGCGCGAGACGATGTACGCCGGGTGGCAGAAGGCGCTGGAGCGGGTGACGGGCTGGGCGAACTCCTGGACCTCCCAGGCCTCCAAGCAGACCATCTCGGTGATCCTGGCCGGGGGGCGCGGCAAGCGACTCATGGATCTCACCAGCAACTACTCCAAGCCCGGCTTGG
>JBGQEU010000107.1:0-5913 GCA_041496525.1 Dehalococcoidia bacterium | reverse complement strand
GGCCATTGCTGCAGGATGCGGCCGATCTGCCACCAGTGCGGCCCCAAGGCGCCAGCAGGGGTCGCGGTGGGCGTCGGCGTGATGACCGGCCCGAGCCGCACCGCTAACGCGGGAGCGGCGGTTGGTGTGGGGCTGGGCGCCGGTGGCGCGCTGGCTGTCTCAGGCGCCGGGCCGGAAGCGGGCGGCGGCGCGTAGGTCTGCGGCTCCGGTGCAGGCGGAGGCGCCGGGGGCTCCGGCGGCGGCGCCGGGCCTGCCTGGCCGCCGAACTCGGTCGCCCAGTACCAGCCGAAAGTGGACGCCGGCCCGTAGACGCGGCCGATGCCGATCACCGTGTAGTTGGCGTTCAGCATGTTGGCGTTGTGACCGGGAGAGCCTTCCCACATGTCCAGCGAGGCTTGCGCCCCCTCCGTACCGGCGACGAGGTTCTCGCCCCGCCACGTGTTGTAGTCGTAGCCGAAATCGTCCATACGCCGGAAGGGGTCACGGCCCAGGGAGTCGGTGTGGCTGAAGTAGTCGTTCGCGGCCAGGTCCTGGGCCATCCAGCGCGCAGTGTCGTTCAGCTTGGAGTCAACGGAAAGGAGACCAAGGCCGTCAGCGGCGCGATACTGGTTGATTAACGTGAGGAACGTCATCTCCTCGGAGTCCATGGCCGCCGCAGGGCTCCCGGCAGGTGGGGCTGCGACAGCGAAAAGGGCGAGGACCAGGGCCAGAGGGCCCGCCCAAAGGAAATACCTGACGCCCCACCGGCAACCGCCACTATCACCCATGTGATACACTCCTGATCAGGTTCAACCCGGACAGGGCCTGACTAAGACGAGGAGATCGGTCCGCAGCCGCGACTGCCCGTCTGTTTTGTGCTTCCGACAAGGTAGACGGCCGCCTCCCGTCGCCGTTACCGCATGCATCTCCTCCGGTCAGTGGTTAATCGGTTAAGGATTCCCCTCTCGCCCAGCCAGATTGCTGCGTTTGACGTCTACCGGCGCGAGCTCGTGGCTGCAGGCGCACGCGCCGGGCTCACAGCCCTGCGGGACCCGGAGGCCATCGACCGGCGGCACTTCGGCGAACCCCTGGCCCTCCTCCGTGCCCTGGACGACGCCGGCTGCTTCGGCTCCCCGGCCATCGACATCGGGACAGGGGCGGGGTTCCCCGGCCTGCCGATCAAGATCGCGCGGCCCGATCTGCGCCTGACACTGCTGGAGGCGACCGGGAAGAAGATCGCGTTCCTGCGCCGGACCGTGGAGCTGCTGCGGCTGGACGGGGTCACCGTGATCCAGGGGCGGGCGGAGGAAATCGCCCACGATCCCGCCCATCGGGCCGCCTACGCCCTGGCGCTGGCCCGGGCGGTAGCGCCTCTCCGGGTGCTGGTGGAGCTCGCCCTACCCTTCGTCCAGATGGGCGGCGTTCTGGCTACGCCGAAGGGCAGCGCTGCGCCGCGAGAGGCCCGCGAGGCGGCGGCCGCCCTGGCGGCCTGCGGCGGGCGCATCGTAGCGATGACGCCGCTCGAGGTGCCGGCCGGTGCGCCGGCGCCGACTCTCGTCATTGTGCGGAAAGTGGCTCCGACGCCGGACCGCTACCCGCGGCGGGTGGGCATCCCTTCCCGGCGCCCGCTCTAGCCGGGTGCTGAAGAACACCACGCTCGCCCTTCGACAGGCTCAGGGTGAGCGGTTTACAGATTGCGCTCGTGGTGAGCTTGTCGAACCATAGTCCCGCCACGAGCCTGCTTATCACCCTGCTAGCCGTCGCCCCGAAGGCGTGACGTGTACGACGAGAATTGGCAAGACAATCGCGGTTCCAGGCGATAGAATGTTGCCAGCTTTGGACAACGCAGGGGGATAAGACCGAAGATGCGCCTTCAAAACAGCGACTTCCGCACTACAGCTGGCTGGGTCGGCCGGGTGCTGCGGCTGGACTTCAGCGCCTTCGACGAAGCGCGCGCGCAGCCCTCGGCCACACTGAGCACGGTGATCGTGGTGCTCGCTGCCAGCGTTTGCGCCGGCATTGGATCGTGGCTGTGGGCGCTTCAGCACCGCCAGTTCCGCGGCGTGGACGGCCTGGAAGTGTTCATGAAATCGCTGCTCGCCGGCAGTGTTATCCAGACGGCGGTATGGCTCCTGTGGGTGTACCTCGTCTATCAGATACTCGTCCGAGCGTATGGGGTCCGCATGGACTTCGGGGAGCTGACGCGGGCCATGGGGCTGGCCTTCGCCCCGGTGGCCCTCAACATCTTAGTCGGCGTCACCAACCTGGCGGTCCCCTTCGGCGTCATGGGCTACGGCATGGCGCTGCTGTTCTCCAACGCCGCCATCCAGCAGGTATCCGGTACGGGCACCCGTGAGGCGACCCTGGCGAACCTGAGCGGGTTCGGGACGTTCGTCATCGTGATGGGGGTGTTCGCGAATATCGCCGAGGTCGGGACGTTCGGCGGCCTGGCGCCCGGCCTGCTCTTCTTCTCCCTGGACCTCTAAACACACGGCGGGCGACTTCCGGAGATCTGAGGGCCAGGCTTAAGCCTGGCCTGCGGCGATATACCGTGTGGCGCCAACGTGAAGGCCGATCCGGTTATTTGTGCCGGCAGCCGTGGGCTTTGGCGCGACGCTGCGTGCCGCTGTAAGCTGATCTCGCTCAGCGCGCACCCCAGATCCCGTTAATCCCACCGGCTGAAGGAGAAGGAGGCGTCTCCTTGCAGGGGTCATCCCCCGCAGCTATGCAGGCCAATATCCGGAAGTACTACCTCCTACACTTCTTCCTGAACTTCCAGCTATGGTGGCCCATCTGGGTCATCTACCTGACGGAGGAGCGGGGCTTCACGCTCTCCCAGGTCACGCTCATCGACGTGCCCTTCTGGGCCAGCATCATTCTGCTCCAGATCCCGGCGGCGGCCATCGCCGACCGCTGGGGACGCAAGCCAACGCTGATCGCTGCCGCCACCGCCTTCGCCGCCGCCATCACTTTCTTCGGGCTGGCCACGTCGTTCTGGCTGATCATGTGCTCCTACCTGATCTGGGGCGTCGCGTTCTCACTGCTGTTCGGCACCGAGTCGGCCTTCATTTACGACACGCTGAAGGCCCTGGGGCGCGAAGATGAATACCCGCGCATCTACGGCCGCGGCTGGGGCATCGCCACGGCCGCGGCGCTCGGCGGGACGCTGCTCGGAGCCCCGGTCGCCGCCGCTACTGACCTCTCGTTCCCCATCGTGCTCAGCGGTGGCGTAGCGGCGGGCGCCGCCCTCGTCGCCATGACCTTCCGGGAGCCGCCTCGGGAGCGCGACCAGCACGCCCCGGGCTACCTCCAGATCATCACCGAGAGCGCGAGCCTGGTGCGGCGCCAGGCGGCCGTGCGCTACGCCATCCTCTTCTTCGGCCTCATCACCATCGGCAGCATTGCCACCATCTTCTTCTTCCAGATATTTCTGGTAGACCACCACATAGACATCGGCCAGGTGGGGCTCTGGCAAACCCCGATGCGTCTCGCCGGCATCATCGGCGCCCTGTCTGCGCACCGGATCGTCCTCGCGCTGGGGGAGAGACGGGCCTTTTACTTGATGCCGGTCATCCTGGTCGCCTCCTACGCGCTGCTCGCCGTCTGGGACTCTGTCTACGCGCAGGCCGTCTTCCCCGTCATCAACTTCACTGCTGTCATGTCCCAGCCGACCGTCACCGCCTACCTCAACCGCCGCGTGCCCAGCGCACAGCGGGCGACAGTCATCTCGCTGACGAACCTGGTCCGCTCCCTGGTGTTGATCCCCAGCGCGCCCCTTCTGGGCCTGCTCGCGGACCGCGTATCCACCTCTGCCGCCTACTGGGCCGGCGGCATCATCATCGCCGTCCTGGGTCTGCCGCTGCTCCTGCTCTGGAGGCCGTCGTTCAAGCGCGCCGGGGACCTGGAGCCCATCCCGGAAACGGCCGTCCTGCCGGGAGACTGACGGCCTGGCCGCTAACCCGCGATGACGCCGCCCATTCCTGCTGGCGGCGCTTAACCGGCGATGCCGGCAGCCTTCATCTCGTCGATCTCCGCCGGCGAGTAGCCCGCCTCGCGCAGGAGTTCGTCCGTGTGCGCGCCCCGCTTCGGCGCCGTGCTGCGCACCGACCCCGGCGTCTCCGAGAACTTGGGCCCCACACCCACCTGCTTTACCTTCCCGAACTCCGGGTGATCGACCTCCACCACCATCTGCCGCGCCTGCACATGCGGGTCTGCGAAGACCTCGTCCAGCCCGTACACGGGCGCGACACAGATGTCCCGCTGACGCAACTCTTGGAACCACTCATCGCGCGTCTTCTCCTTGAACCGGCGGCGGAAGTAGTCGAACATCTCGGGGAACTTCTCGCGGTTCATCTGCTGCGGTGTGTACTCCTCGCAGCCCAACGCCTGGCACAGCTCGGCCCAGAACCAGGGTTCCAGACAGCCGATGCTCAGCCACTTGCCGTCCGCCGTTTCGTAGACGCAGTAAGCGGGAACGCCGCCGTTCAGGAAGTCGACGCCCCGCCCCGGCGTGTGCTGAGCGCTGAAGTACTGGCTGGACGAGAACGCCAGCAGCGACGTGACGCCGTCGCTCATCGCCATATCGATGTACTGACCGCGGCCGGTGCTCTGGCGGGCGATGATCGCGGCCAGGATGGCGAAGGCGGCGTACAGCCCGCCGCCCGCGAAGTCCGCGATGATGTTCAGCGGGATGGCCGGCGGTGTCCCCGGCCAGCCGATGGCGCCCAGGGCGCCGCCCACGCTGATGTAGTTGATGTCATGCCCCACCAACCCGGCGTAAGGGCCGGTCTGGCCGTAGCCGCTGAGCGAACAGTAGACGATGCGCGCGTTGCGGGCGGCGACCGTCTCGTAGTCCACCCCCAGCCGCTTCACTACGCCCGGGCGGAACCCCTCCAGCACCACGTCCGCCTTCTCTGCCAGGCGCAGGAACGCCTCCTGCGCCCTCGCCTCTTTCAGATTGAGGCCGGCCGAGCGCTTGTTGCGGGCGAGGGCGTTGTAGGCCTGGGCGCGCTCGCTCGTGCCGGTGTCGAAGCGGCGGCCGACGCCCGGGGGCTCCTCCACCACCACGACATCGGCGCCCAGGTCGCCCAGCAGCATCGTGCAGAACGGGCCGGGCGCCAGCCTGGTCAGGTCCAGGACCCTTATCCCCTCCAGCGGCATCATTCCCGGAACTCCTCTCGCTCATCTTCAAGACATGCGCTCGCATGATGCAGAGGGAGAGAATCGGGTGTCAAGGAATGGGCCGAGCCGGTCGCCGGGGGCCGGGGCCGACGACCGGCGTTAGCAAGGGCAAATATGCTGCCATGCTAGGGGCATATGTGCCGCCATACTAGGGGCGAATGGCCTGTATAATAGGGTCAAATGACCGAATCAGCCTAACTCTTCGCAGGGTACATTCGTTCTATAAGCAACGCGTCTTTCCCAGAAAGGGGGGGATATGGATTTCTCGAACCGCGAGACCTGGACCGCGCTGCACGGCATGATCTTCGGCGCCCTGTTCCTGCTGGCCTTCGCGGGAGGGCTCGCAGGACTATGGAGCTTACGGCCAGACTGGGTCACGGTCAGCGGGCTCCAAGAACGCTTGTTCCGGCTCAAGGTCGGTGTTGCTACCATGGCCATCGTCGCCTGGGTGACGGTCATCAGCGGTACCTGGGTCGTCTACCCCTGGTATCGGGCGAAGCCGCCGGCGGGCACCACTGACCTGAGCGAATACCCAAAGTCCCTCCTGCTGGCGACGCCTGGCAAGGAGGACTGGCACACGTTCGCCATGGAGTGGAAGGAGCACATCGCCTGGATCTCGCCGATCCTGGCGACGGCCGTGGCGTTCATCGTGCTGTATTACGGGAACCAACTCATCGTCGATAAGAGGCTGCGGTACGCTAGCATGACCTTGTTCATCCTCGCCTTCGCCGCTGCTGGCATAGCCGGCGGGTT
>JBGQEU010000106.1:0-5914 GCA_041496525.1 Dehalococcoidia bacterium | reverse complement strand
CTGCGGCAGACCGGACAGCGCTTCGGAATCCGGAAGCGCTTCTCCTTGCCGGTGCGTTTGCTGACCACGGGCCCGACAACCTGCGGGATGACGTCGCCGGCGCGCTGGACGATGACAGTGTCGCCCTGGCGGATGTCCTTGCGCCGGATGTCGTCCTCGTTGTGCAGGGTGGCCTGCTTGACGATGACGCCGCCCACCTGCACCGGATCCAGGATGGCGAACGGGTTCAGGCTGCCTGTGCGTCCCACGTTGATGGCGATCTTCTTCAGCTTTGTCGTCGCCTGGATAGGCGGGAACTTATAGGCGATGGCCCAGCGCGGCTCCCGGCCCACGTATCCCAGCTCATCCCAAAGTGTCTTGTCGTCGATCTTGACGACCATACCGTCGATCTCATAGTCAAGGTTGTGGCGGCGCTCCGCCCACCCCCGGTAGAAGCGCTCGATCTCCTCCAGCTTCTCGAACCGGGCGATCTCCGGGTTGATGCGGAAGCCGAGGTCGGCCAGCCACTGTAGCGTCTCCCAGTGCGTGGGCGGGCTCCTTCCGGAGAAGGACTCTTCCGTCCAGCCCAACTGGTAGACCCAGATGTCCAGCTTGCGGGAGGACGTGATGCGCGGGTCCAGCTGGCGCACGGCTCCGGCGGCGGCGTTGCGGGGGTTGGCGAACAGCGGCTCCCCCCGCTCGGCGCGCTCGTTGTTAAGGCTCTCGAAGGCGGCCTTTGGCATGTACACCTCGCCGCGCACCTCGAACGCCTCCGGGCAGCCCTTGCCGCGCAACTGGAGCGGGATGCTGCGGATGGTGCGCAGGTTCTCCGTGATGTTCTCGCCGCGGTAGCCGTCGCCGCGCGTGGCGCCCTGGACGAAGCGGCCGCGCTCGAAGACCATCGAGACGGCCAGGCCGTCGATCTTGGGCTCGCAGACGAAATCGAACTCGTGGCGGGCGGCCAGGCCGGTGGCGCGGCGGTACCAGGCCTGCAACTGCGTGAAGTTGAAGGCGTTGGCCAGCGAGAGCAGCGGCTCCCGGTGCTGGACGACGCCGAAGGCCTCGACCGGGGCGCCGGACACCCGCTGGGTCGGAGAATCGGGCGTTATCAGCTCCGGGTAGTGCTCCTCAATGGCCCGCAGGCGGCGCATCAGCTCGTCGTATTCGGCGTCGCTGACCTCGGGCTGGTTCTTGGAGTAGTAGAGGTAGTCGTGGTAGTTGATCTGGGAGCGCAGCTCCTCGGCCTTGAGTTTCGCTTCCTGAACGTGATGTATGCCGCAAGCCATGGCAGAGCTTAGTATAGCAACGAACGCCGGCCATTCCGTAATCGAAATTTCACACTGGGGGCGTTCGCCGCGCGTCGCCTGCGCTAACCTTATTCCTGCCATGGCCGGACCGCTAATCCGCCCTGCGACCGAGGCCGACCTGCCCGCCATCCTGGACATCTACAACGAGCAGGTCCTGAACTCGACCGCCACGTTCGACGTCGAGCCGCGTTCGCTGGCCGCGCAAAGGGAGTGGGTCAAGCAGTTCGCACCGCCGTACGTGCTCCTGGTGGCCGAGGAAGCGGGCGAGGTCGTCGCCTGGGGCTGCCTGCACCCGTATCACACGCGGCCGGCCTACCGGTTCACCACTGAGGACTCGGTCTACGTCCACCAGGACCACCGTGGCCGCGGCGTAGGACGGCTCATCCTCGCCCGCCTCGTCGAGACCGGTCGCGACAACGGCTTCCACTCGATAATGGCCGGCATGTCCGAGGGCAACGAGGCCAGCGTCCGCCTCCACGCCTCGTTCGGGTTCACGGAGGTCGGCATCGAGCGTGAAGTCGGCTACAAGTTCGAGTGTTGGCTGGACGTCACCTGGATGCAGCTCATGCTGTGAATTCTGTCCACCGAAGGATAGTGACTCCGGTCACAGCCAGGCGCTGCTCCCATGCTAGAATGAGGCCGTGAAGCTGGTAATTGTCGACTACGGCGCCGGAAATCTGCACAGCGTGGCCCGCGCCGTGACGCACGCCGGTGCGCGGCCCCGCATCACTTCTAAGCCGGAATACGTGCTGGCGGCGGATGCGGTGATCGTGCCGGGCGTGGGCGCCGCCGCCGACACTATGCTGAACCTGTACCGGCACGGCCTGGTGGAGCCGATCCGCCAGTACATCGCGTCCGGGCGCCCGTTTCTCGGCGTTTGCATGGGACAGCAGGCGTTGTTCGACGTCAGCGAAGAGGGTGGCGAGCACCGCTGCCTGGGCGTCCTGCCCGGGCGCGTGGTACGGCTGCCCAACGGTTTGAAGGTGCCGCACATGGGCTGGAACCAGGTGCGCATAGTGCGCCCCCACCCTATCTTCGAGGAGATCCCGGACGGTTCCAACTTCTACTTCGTCCACTCCTATTACCCGCAGCCCGATGACCCTGCGGTGGTGATCGGCGAGACGGACTACGGCGTCACGTTCCCATCCGTTGTGGCGCGAGACAACGTCGTGGCGACCCAGTTTCACCCGGAGAAGAGCGGCGATATGGGGTTGCGCATGTACAGTAACTTCCTGCGCATAGCGGCACGGGCGGGTGTGGCGGGATGACGATCGAGGACGACGAAGGGTTCGAAGGGGTGGAATTCGATACGCCTGTCGGCTCTTTCCGCGCCGGCCGCGGACGGCGGGCCTACGACGACGCCGGCGAGGAGTACCGGCGGGCGCGGCGGCTGGTGCGCCGGCGGATGGGGTTCTTCCGGCACCTGACCACCGCTGTCAGCGTCCTGCTGATGCTACTGGTGATCGATATAGTGACCGGGCCCGGGGACTTCTGGGTGCAGTGGGTAGCCCTGGTCTGGGGCATCATCCTCTTGCTGCAGTTTCTCAACGTCTTCGTTTTCGACGCCGTCATAGGCCGCGAAGCGGAGCGGCGCATGATCGAACGAGAGTTGCGAAAACGCCAGGGCAGCGGGCAGTAGGCTAAAGCGGCTCACATCAGTTACGATGCCCCCGCGGCCGCGTCGGTTACACATGTTGTACCGGCGAGGGTGAAATCGCGGTTAACGTGAAGCGGCCCGCTGGCGCATCGAGGTAGCGGCCATGCAGATCATCCCGGCGATCGATATCCGCGGCGGCAAGTGCGTGCGACTGGAGCAGGGCGATTACAGCCGCGAGACGGTTTTCAGCGACGACCCGGCCGCCGTGGCCCGCCGCTGGCAGGAGGCCGGCGCCCGGCGTATACACGTCGTGGACCTGGACGGCGCCCGGGAGGGAGGCCCGCGCAACGCGGACGTGATTCGGCGTCTGCTGGCCACCGTGACGGCGCTGGTGCAGGTCGGAGGCGGCATCCGGGATATCGTTGCGATCAAGGGCTACCTGGCCGCCGGCGCTGACCGGGTCGTGCTGGGGACGGCGGCCGTTAAGGACCAGACGACGCTGCTCAACGCAATCGCGCTGTTTCGCGAGCGCATCGTTGTCGGCGTCGACGCGCGAGAGGGAGTCGTGGCTACGGAAGGCTGGCTGCAGACCTCCGGCCTGACGGCAGCGGAACTCCTGCGTCAGCTATCGGAGTTGGGCGTGCGGCGTATCATCTACACCGACATCCTGCGCGACGGGACGATGTCCGAGCCGAACTTCGCCGCCATCGGAGAGATGCTGGAGCAAGCGTCGGGGCTGCCTTCGCCCGTCGCCGTCATCGCCTCTGGCGGCATCTCGTCGATCGAGCAGCTGCGCCGCCTGGCGGCGCTTGGCGTCGAGGGCGCCATCGTTGGCAAAGCGCTGTACACGGGCGCCATCGACTTGGAAGTGGCGCTCGCCGCCGTCACCCCGGCCAACCCGCCGCCCGGAGATTGTGACTGAATTCACGGCCCGTTATACTGGTACGGGTCGCCTCTAGGCAGAACCAGGAGGTTTGTTCTGATGGCATCAACCGACATCGGCATCCCCGATGACATCCGTGACCTGGTGAAGGGAGCGGTCAGCGGGCTGCAGCAGTTCGTGGACTCCGAGGTGCTGCCGCTGGAACAGCAGATGGGCTCGCTGCTCACAGATGAGCGCAAGTTCTTCGGGGAGGACGGGCGGGCGGTGGACGAGGTGCTGGCTGCGCGGCGGCAGGTGCGGATGAAATCGGCGGCGGCGGGGTACTACGGGATGTTCGCGCCGGAGAGCGTGGGCGGCGGTGGCGTGGGCGTCCGCGGCATGGTGTTTGTGGAAGAGGCGCTGTACCGGCGGTACGGGCCGGGCCGGCCGCTCATCACCTGGGCGAAGGGGTTCCTCAGCCAGCCGACGCTGGCCTCCTTCGTGGACGGGCCCTCCCACATGCTCGTCTCCGTCGGCGACGGCGTGCGCAAGGAGTTCATCCCCCTGGTCGCCCGGGGCGAGAAGACCGTCTGCTTTGCCCTCAGCGAAGCGGATGCCGGTTCCGACGTCTGGGGGCTCAAGACCAGGGCCCGCCGCGACGGCGACGACTGGATCATTAACGGCAGCAAGCAGTGGATCACCAACGCCCCCTACGCGGACTACGCCGTCGTCTTCGCCATCACTAACGAGGAGATGGTCAAGGAGCGAAAGGGCGGTATCAGCGCCTTCTTCGTGGAGACGGCCGCACCCGGGTACTCGTTCGATGGCGTCCTGCCGGTCATGGGCCACATCGGTGGCGACTGTGGCTCCATGAGCTTCGATAACCTGCGAGTCTCGGCTGACAGGATGGTCGGGCCTGTGGACCAGGGCTTCCAGATCGCCATGTTCGGCATCTCCGAGGGGCGTGTCTCCATCTCGGCGAACTGCATCGGCATGTGCGAGTACGCGCTGGACCGCTCGCTGGAGTACGCACAGCAGCGCATGAGCTTCGGCAAGCCCATCTCGGAGTACCAGGCGATCCAGTTCATGCTGGCGGATATGGCCATCGACATCTTCACGATGAAGTACATGGTGCTGCAGACAGCAGCGCTGATCGAGGCGTTCCCGCAGACTGGACGCCTGCCAGTGAAAGAGATATCCATCGCCAAGGCCTACGCCGTGGAGCATACACAGGCGTGCTACGACCGGGCGATCCAGATCCACGGTGGCATGGGGCTCACGAACGAACTCTCGCTGAACGAGGGGTTCCGCATCGCACGGACGCTCCGTATCCCGGACGGCACTGGGGAGATCCAGCGGCGGACGATCGCGCGACAGATGCTGCGCGGCGACACGGCGTTTTAGGATCTGTTGACGGATGCGGCGAACGGATTAGCGGATGAGGTCCAGCACCGCCTCATCCGTTTATCCGTTTGATATCCGTTGACAGGTGCTGTTGAGCCCCGAACTGATCGTCGCCGGCGTGGCGATCGCTTTTCTGGCTGCCACCTGCCAATCGGTCACCGGGTTCGGGTTCGCCCTCACGATGACGCCCCTCCTCGCACTGGCCTGGGATATCAAGCCGACGATCGCCACCAGCATCCTGCTCGGCGTCCTGATCCTGTTTCCGCTGCTGGCCGAGGTCCGCGGCAGTGTCTCCGCAGGCCGCGTCTTCGGCATGCTGGTCGGCTTCGTATTCGGCGTCATCCCGGGCATCATCCTGCTCGAGCGCCTTGATGAGGAGGCGCTACGGGTGATGGTGGCGGCGACGGTGATCCTGGCCAGCGTCTTGCTGTACTTCTCGCCCCGCATCGCCAGCGGCGAGGACAGCATACCGATGCGGCTGATCGCGGGGGCGCTGAGCGGAGCGATCGGCACCAGCACCAGCCTTGGCGGGCCGCCGGTCGTGCTGTACCTGCTGG
Source organism: Dehalococcoidia bacterium (assembly GCA_041496525.1). Taxonomy (GTDB): domain Bacteria; phylum Chloroflexota; class Dehalococcoidia; order SM23-28-2; family RBG-16-64-32; genus JBGQEU01. The sequence goes on along the minus strand of JBGQEU010000106.1, from coordinate 208 downwards.
GCCGGGAGCGCGACATCGCGTCTTTCCGCGCCACGATCATGGTCTTCTTCCTGCCGGCCAGCACGCTCACGTTGCTGGCATTCATCGCCGTCGGTCAGGTCACGCGGGACGTGCTGGTCATGAGCGCGGCGGCGCTGCCGGCCATGGCGCTCGGCATCGTCTTCGGCACATGGCTGCGGCGGCGCCTGGACCCCCAGCGCTTCCGCGG
>JBGQEU010000105.1:0-5915 GCA_041496525.1 Dehalococcoidia bacterium | reverse complement strand
GTTGTGGACTCGGTGCGCCGCGTGAAGACGTCCATCGTGTGCGCCCGCCGTCCCATCTCCCGGCTCAACTCGCGGATATAGACATTCATGCCGCCGGTATCGCGAGTGCCGGGGCGGGCCAGCGGAGAGGTGTGGACGGAGACGACGGCGATGTTACACATGGCTGATTCGTCGATTATACGTCAACTCGGCCCCGACGGATGATGCAGCGGTATACGGCCAGGTCCCTGGCCCCCAGGTCGTACTTGTAGGGCTCGGCGCCGCGCAGGAAGTCGAACCGCTTGTGGCCCAGCCCGATGGCCCGTTGCAGAGCCAGGGCCTTGGACAGCAGCCCCACGGAGAAGCCGGCGTATTCCGGGTCATAGCCGCTGTTGTAGAGCAACGTCTGGCGGTCGCCGCGAAAGCAGAGGACAGCCGCGACGCGCTTGCCGCCGAGCTTGAGGAAGGTCATCTCAACCAGGCCTTCCTCAGCCAGCGCCGAGACAAGCCGGCGGAAGAACCGCGCCATCTGCTCCGTCATGAAGGCGGCTTTCTCGGCCCGGGAGGCCGTGTGCAGGCGGAGGAAGTCGTCGAGGGCGGCGACGACGTCCGGCGGCGCCGCCAGCACCTCCAGCTCGGGCTCCCCGGCCTGCGGCAGGCGTCGTAGCTCGCGGCGCAGTTCGTGACGGTCCTTCCTGTCCAGGCCAGCCAGGTACTCCTCCCAGCTGCCAGGGAGGCTGAGCTGCGGGCAGACGTCCTCCGGCTCCACCTGTAGCTGCAGGCCCATCTCCGCACAGGCGGCCGGCAGCGCCGCCAGGGCCGGCGAGTCCTCCCGCATGGCCCACAGGCTCAGCTCCTGCCACGGCTCCTCGCTGAGAGAGCGCAGGACGGCGGTCAGCAGTGCGGGTTGGCAGCCGCCGGCGCAGGCGAAGTCCATGTAGTCGCAGACCTCGGTATCGCCGGCAAACGCCATCTGCCCACCGCTGCGCATGAGGGGCGCCACGCCCACCAGTTCGCCATCGTCGCGCACGGAGAGCAGCACCAGTTCCTTATCCGCGCCAAACTCTTGCCACCACGTCTTCAGCCAGACCGGCGACAGGAAGACCGGGGCTGCCGGGCAGCGGGCCAGCAGCTCGCGCCACTCGGGCTCGAGCCGGGCCAACTCCTCGCGGCGAACGGTGAGAGGGCCCTCACCCCCGGCCCCTCTCCGGCCCTGCGGGAGAGGGGTGTCCGAAGGACGGGCTAAGGGCTGCCCACTGTCTACGACCACCTATCGACCCTGCACCAGCGCCAGGAACTCGGAGCGGGTGACGCCGCGGCGCCGGAAGCCGCCCCGGATGGCGGAAGTGACCATGATCGCGCCCGGCTTCTGCACGCCGCGCATGGTCATGCACAGGTGCTGAGCCTCGATGACGACGGCCACGCCGTCCGGGGCCAGCCCTTCCATGATGGCGTCCGCTATCTGGCTGGTCAGGCGCTCCTGCATCTGGGGACGGCGGGCCAGGATGTCGATGGCGCGGGCGAGCTTGCTGACGCCGACGATGCGGCCTTCCGGCACATAGCCGACGTGGGCCTGGCCGTGGAAGGGCAGGAAGTGGTGCTCGCAGAGGGAGTAGAAGGGGATGTTCTTGAGGATGACCATCTCTTTGTGGGATTCGCCGAAGCCCTTGCTCAGCACCTCTCGCGGGTCCTGGTAGAGGCCGGAGAAGAGCTCGGCGTACATCTCGGCGATGCGTCTGGGGGTCTCCTGGAGCCCCTCGCGGGCGGGGTCCTCGCCGATGGCGGCGATGATCTCGCGCACGGCGCGGGCGATGCGTTCCTGGTCGATGGCGGTGGTAAGGGTTGCTTTCATGTTACCTACACTACGGATGGGCGGGATCGGGGGATGCGATGGGGCGCACTTAAGGTAGCGGAAGTCAATTTTAGCAGGCGGAGCGGCGGTATCGCCACAGATGACCACAGATGGGCACCGGATACTGAACCCGCCGTCGAGGATTCAGTGCGGGCGGACACGTGGGTCCGCCCCTACAGCCCCATGGCCGCTTCCACGGCCTCCAGGTCCGGGGCCACCTCCGTCATCTCGGTCTCGATGCTGAGGGCGGTGTCCGGGTCCTTGAGGCCGTGACCGGTGATGACGCAGACGATGGTGGCGTCTGCGAGCGGGGTCTCACCCGCCCCGCCCCGGTTGGAGGCACCTGAAGGTACCTCCCTACGGGAAGCGGGCCGACTGGGCCCCTCCCCGGGCGCAGCAAGCGGCGCCCCTACGCCCCCCTGGTGCGCGGCGTACTTGAGGAGGCCGGCGACGCAGGCGGCGGAGGCCGGCTCGCCGAAGATGCCCTCTTCCTGGGCCAGCAGCCGGTAAGCCTCCAGAATCTCGTCGTCGGTGACGGCGCCGATGGCACCGCCGGACTCGTCGCGGGCGGCCAGGGCGAACTGCCAGCTGGCCGGGTTGCCGATGCGGATGGCGGAGGCCACGGTCTGCGGGTCCTCGACCGGTTCCCCGAGGACGATGGGCGCGGCGCCGGCGGCCTGCCAGCCCATCATTCGCGGCTTGCGGGTGCTGCGCTCGGCGTGGTAGTACTCCACGAAGCCGCGCCAGTAGGCGGTGATGTTGCCGGCGTTGCCGACGGGTATGAACAGCATGTCGGGGGCGTCGCCGAGGGCGTCGACGATCTCGAAGGCGGCGGTCTTCTGGCCCTCTATCCGGTGGGGGTTGACGGAGTTGACCAGGGCCACCGGGTGCTTCTCGCTGACCTGGCGCGCGATGCGCAGCGCTTCGTCGAAGTTGCCGCGGACGGCCAGGACGCGGGCGCCGTGGGCGACGGCCTGCGCCAGCTTCCCCTGCGCGATGTTGCCCTGCGGGACGAGGACGACGGCCTGGAGGCCGCAATGCGCGGCATAGGCGGCGGCAGAGGCGCTGGTGTTGCCGGTGGAGGCGCAGAGCACAGCCTTCGATTCGTTCTCCAGCGCCTTCGCGACGGCCACGACCATGCCTCGGTCTTTGAAGGAGCCGGTCGGGTTGCAGGACTCCAGCTTGAAGTACAGCTCCTTGCAGCCGATGCGGTCGTTGAGGCGGCGGGAGCGCACCAGCGGCGTGTCGCCCTCGCCCAGGCTGATCATCGGCGTCGCCGCGGTGATGGGCAGGCGGGCGCCGTAGCGGCGGAGGACGCCGCCGTACGTCCGCGAAGCGGCCGCCTGATCCACGATCTCCCCCCGGCCCGTGTCCGCGCTCAGGCTTCGACTCCGCTCAGCCTGCGCTGACGTGCTCGGCCCTTCGATCCTTCCTGGGAAGGGCTCAGGACGAACGGATGGGGGTGCCGGGGCTCAGTCCCCGGTGTGTAGCTCACCCTGGGCCAGCTCCTTGATCTCCTGACTGATGGTCTCCGCCTGGCGTCGCCGCTGCCGCAGCAGAGTCTGATAGAAGCGCTTCGTGCCCGCCTTGATCTGGTCGCCCAGGTCCTGCAGCTGCGCGGCCAGCGCCATGATCTCCCCCGCCTGGCTCTGCGTCCGCTGGTCCAGACGGGCGATGCCCTGCACGAACTCGGCCAGCCGCTCCGACACCTCGGTGCTCAGGCGCTCCACCTGGCCCAGCCTGGCCGCCAACTGCTCGCGCTCGAACGTGCCGCGCTGCAGCAGCTCCCGCGCCTCCGCCGGGAAGTTGGCTGCGCTCTCTTGCTTGTCCACCTTCTCCATCACGCGGCGCAGCTGCTCCAGGAGCAGCGTTAGCTTCTCGGCCAAGCCCTCGTCATCCTTCTGCAGGCGCTCGAACTCACCGGCGTACCGGGAGACCTCCTGGTCCAGCCGCAGAGTCGCCTCGAGGGCGCGGGCGGCGCGCGTCGATATCTCCTCCAGGGCCCGTTCCAGTCCCTGGCTGGAGAGACGGCTGCCGGCCACCTCCTCCTCGACGTGCCTGGCCACTTCTTCCTGTGCTTTCATGCGCCCGTCGAACTGCTCAATGGCGCGGCCCAGCCCGTCGATCTGCTTGACCAGTGTGCCGAGCTCGTGCCTCTCCCTCGTCGATTCCGTCTGTCGCAGCCCCGTTATCTGCTCCATGCGGGCAGTGAGGGCGGATTGCCGGTCCTGGAGCCGGCCGATCTCGTCTCGCAGCTGTCGTACTTCCTCCCGGAAGCCCTGCAGCGCCGCCGTCGCCGAGCCAGCGACAGAGAGCCCGTCCGCCATCTTGTGCACCTCGGCGTCCAGCGACCAGACCTGCTTCAGGGCCTGGTCTAGCTCGCCCTCCACCTTGTGTAGCCTGGCCTTGCTCTCCCGCAACTCGTTTTCGAGCCACTCGGCGGGGCCGACCGGTTCCTGGGCCTTCGCCTTGGCTGCCAACTTCAATCCTCTATCCGGATCACGTTGCAGACCTGCCGGATGTCCTCCAGCTTTTCGATCTGGCCGATGCCGGTCTGCATCGCCGCCTCGCGGGCGGCGTGCGTCATGATCACGATCTCCGCACTCTGCGCTGCCTCGTCCGTCTCCTTCTGGATGACGGAGGCGATGCTGACGCCGTTGTCCCCGAAGCAGCGGGCGATACCGGCCAGAACGCCCGGCCGGTCCGACACCTCCAGCCGGATGTAGTAGCGGCTGACCAGATCAGACATGGGCCGTACAGCTATGTCCGCAGCGTAACGCCAAGGGCAGGGCCGGCTGCCCTGAACTATGGAGCGGGCGGCGTCCAAGACATCAGCCATGATGGCGGAGGTCGTGGGCAGGGAACCGGCACCGGCGCCCTGGAAGAGGACGCGGCCGGTGAGATCGCCCTCCACCTGCACGGCGTTGAGGACGCCGTCCACACGCGCCAGCAGCTCCTCCGCAGGCAGCAGGGCAGGGTGGACCCGCGCCTGTATTCCGTCGCCGTCGCGCTTGGCCACGGCCAGGAGCTTGATAGCGTATCCCAGCTCGGCCGCGTATCGGAAGTCACGGGGGCTCAAGAGGGTGATGCCCTCGCGGTAGATGTCCTCCGGGCGCACGTGGGTGTGGAAGGCCAGGCTGGAGAGAATGGCCAGCTTGTAGACGGCATCGTGGCCCTCGATGTCGTTGGTGGGGTCGGGTTCGGCATAGCCCAGGTCCTGGGCCCCGCGCAGCGCCACATTGAAGGCGATCTCCTCGCGTCCCATGCGGGTCAGTATGTAGTTCGTCGTGCCGTTGATAATGGCGCGCAGGCTCGTGATATCGTTGGCGGAAAGGTCTCTCTTCAGCGGGGAGACGATGGGTATGCCGCCGCCGACGCTGGCCTCATAGAGGATATCCGTGCCGGCGCCGGTGGCCATGGCCAGCAGCTCCGGCCCGTGCTTGGCCATGACCTCCTTGTTGGCCGTGACCACGTAGCGCCCCTGTTTCAGGCTCCTCTCGATGTACTCGCGCGCCGGGTGCTCGCCGCCCATGACTTCGACGACGATGTCGCAGTCCGTTGTCAGCGCCTCGTCGGGGTTGGCGGTTATGAGCGAGCGGTCGATGCCGGGGCGCTGCTTGGCGATGTCGCGGACGAGAGCCTTGCGCAAGACGATGGGCATCCCAACTCGTTGCGAATAGGCGTCCGCCTTCTGCAGGAGCGCTCTGGCGACGCCGCCGCCCACAACGCCGAGGCCCAGGAGGACGATGTTTACCTGCGAGCGGCCGCCCATGCCAGCCGCCTACGAACTGTATACGTGATCGAACGCGTACTTGAACTTGTCGACGTCGCCGGTGTTAAGGTCCATGTCGTTGACTACCGTGACGCCGCTCGTCTTATCCGTGGTCCACTGGGTGAGGGCCTTGTTGCCCAGCAACCCCTTCTTGTCGTCAGCGACGGGGTATTGCGGATCCTTCTCCACGACCTGGAACACGTAGACGTTGGACGAGGTGGTGTAAGTGGTCACCTGGTTGACATTGAGATCGAAGATCGTGTTTTCCACGGCGGCGTCAAGGAGGCCGCGCGGCACCCAGCCGACATCGCC
>JBGQEU010000104.1:0-5925 GCA_041496525.1 Dehalococcoidia bacterium | reverse complement strand
CGATCTGCTGCACGAGCGCCATGTCGGCGCTCTGCTCGTCTTCCTCGGCGGTCCGGCGGGCCCGTTCCAGGGCCGCATCGTCGGTGGTGGTCTTGAAATCGATGGAGAAGCTGCCGATAACACGGCGCCGAATGGGGTCAGAGAGGAGGCCGGCGACCTCGTCGACGGCCGCTTGCACGCCCACCAGCACCAGCCGGCTGAAGGGCTGCGCGTAGTAGAGGTCCTCCAGACGGTCTACCACGGCCTTCAGGTGCAGGAAGTGATGGAAGTCCACATGCCGCTGGTAGCGGGCTTGGGACCATCCGCCCTGGTCGTGGCGGCCCGGCAGCTCATCGTCCTGCCGCATGCGCAACTTATCCACGCCTTGCTCAGACAGGTAGATGCGGGCGTCGCCGCCGTCGAGGAGGACGACTGCCATTCGGGGGTACTCATCGATGACCCGCGCCAGGATGGACGTCTGCGGAGCGTTGTCAACCGCCACGTACGAGGGGACGAGCACGTCCAAGGCATAAGTCTGCCAGATGGCGGCGGGCCGGCTGGAGAAGATGACGAGGCCGCGGCCCTGCTGCCCCCAGCTCCTGAGGAAGTTCAGCACCGGCGCCTTCTCCCGCTCCAGGACGGCCAGCGACTTGGCGTCAGCCGTGCGCGCGCAGAGACTGAGGGCGCCCTTGAATTTGGCCTCCGGCTGGCGGCGATCATAGCCGAGACGGGGATCAATCTTGATGTAGGCGCTGAGGATCCCCTCGTCGCTGTGGAGCTGGGCGAGGTGTTCGATGTCTCTCCGGCTGATCATCGCACTCTCACCTTAGCAGGACGATGGCGAGACCGGCATGTGCCGTTCGGCCCGCGCACGTTTAGCAAACGTCACAATGAGACGGTTCAAGAGGCGGCGGGTGCCACGGCGAGCCCCGCCGTGGCGAGAGCAGATCGCTGCGCCTCAAACAGCTGGCGGATACCGGTTTCCGAAAGGTCCAGCAGTTCGTTCATCTGCTCTCGGGTGAACGGGTGGCTCTCGCCGGTGCCCTGCACCTCGACGAGCTCTCCGGCCTCGGTCATGACGGCGTTGAAATCGATGGCAGCGCGGTAGTCTTCGTCGTAGTTCAGATCAAGCAGCGGCATGCCATCGACGACGCCGGCGCTGACGGCGGCCACGGCGCCGCGGAGAGGGATAGCGGGAAGGGCACCGCTCTCCACCAGCCGGTTCAAGGCCTGCATCAGTCCCACGTAGGCGCCGGTGATGGCGGCCGTGCGGGTGCCGCCGTCGGCCTTGAGGACATCGCAGTCGACTACGAACGTGCGCTCGCCCAGAAGGTCCAGGCGGGCAACGGAGCGCAGCGAGCGCCCGATCAGGCGCTGAATCTCGGCGGTGCGGCCGGACCGGCTGTTGGTCTCGCGCGGGGTGCGCGTGAGGGTGGAGCGGGGCAGCATACTGTATTCGGCGGTGATCCAGCCGGAGCCAGTGCCGAGGGCGAACCGGGGGACGCGGTCCTCGACCGTAACGGCGCAGAGGACAACCGTACCGCCCATCTCGATGAGAGCCGAGCCTTCAGCGTGGCCGAGGTAACCGGGGGCGATCTTGACGGGGCGAATCTGGTTGGGGCGGCGGCCGTCCGTGCGGATCATCGGTCGGAGTATAGCATGTCCCCAGGGCGCGGCGCGGGCCTTACGGGTTCAGCGTCAGCGGCACCTGGACGACGTGGATGGGCAGGCCGTCCCGCGCGCTGCGCTCGTAGACCCAGAGGCAGGCGGGCGTCGGGGTGTTGACGGTGAAGGGCACAGTCGCCGAGAACGGCGCCAGAGTCTGGCCCTCCGCCGACATTGCCATCTGGTCGGCGATCTGTTGTCCGCCGGCGTCGAAGATAGCGATGCGGAATGTCGCCTCGAACGCCGCAATCTTGCCGGTGACCTTCAGGGGGCTGACGACTTGGTCTCCGGGCGAAGGCTGGTCGACATCTACGACGTCCGGCCCCACCGGGTCGGGGTTCGCGGCGCAGACTCGGGCCGTCGCCGGAGCGGGAGTTGGCGTCGCTGAGGTCGGCCCTTGTTCGTCGTCCCCGCAAGCGCCGGCCAGGAGGGCGATCGCGCCGAGGGCCAACAGGACACAGGTCTTCATTCGGTGAGCTTCCTTCCGTCCGTTGCAAGGATTAACGCGCCGCAGTGCCAGAAGTTGCTACCATTCTCAGTTCGCCGGTGCCTCCTCCGTCCGTTGCGTCTGAACCCACAGATGCTCGCCGTCGGTGGAGACGGTGACATCGCCGCTCAGGTCGGTCCGGAGGACGGTGTCGTCCCGGAGGCGACGGAGGACCTCCGGCGCCGGGTGGCCGAAACGGTTATCGGCGCCCACGGAGATCACGTCCAGCAGAGGGCGGACGCGGCGCAGAAACAGGGGCGATGTGGAGGTGAGCGAGCCGTGGTGCGCCACCTTTAGCACATCGGCCTCCAGGTCGGTCCCGCCACGGACGATGGCGGCCTCCGCCTGCACGCTGATATCGCCGGTGAGGAGAAAGGAGAAGTTGCCCATGGTCAGGCGGAGCACGACCGAGGTGTCGTTCAGGGCGGCAGCATCTGTCGCGGTGACGCCCGCGGCGGGGTTGAGGACACTCAGCCCAGCGTCGTCCTGCAGATCGATGGACTGACCCCGCTCGGCGGGAGTGACCGGCACGCCGGCGGCGCGGAGCGAGTCGGTCCAGACGTCGTAGAGGGCGCTATCCGTGTGAACGGGATCGGCGAGGACGGCGCGAACGTTGTAGTTTTCCAGGACGGCCGGGAGGCCGCCCAGGTGGTCTGCCTGAGGGTGAGTCAGGACTACGAGGTCGATGCGACGGTCGTAGAACGGGAGGTTGCGGCCGAGGGCGGCGGTGATCGCCTCGCCGCTGGGCCCGCCATCGACGAGGATGCGCTGCCCTTCCGGCGCCTCGATCAAAATAGCATCACCCTGGCCGATGTCGAGAAACGTCACCGTGAGGCGGCCGGAGGCCGGCGCGCTGAGGGCGAGCCAGAGGATGGCAGAGGCCAGGGCCAGAAGGACGGCCAGGGCGGGCGCTGGAACCAGGGGCCGGGCCAGGTTCGATGCGACTCGAACGGGCGGTGCGGGACGCGCCCGGGGGCGGTGCCAGAGAAACCAGGTAGCGAACAGGAGCAGGGCGTAGTAGGCGACGGCGTGGGCAGTGCCGACGCCACGTAGCTCGATGGATGCTAGCGGCAGGTCTGAGCAGAAGCGGACGGCGGTCACCATGTACGCTGCGGGCGGCCAGGCCAGCCAGGCCAAGATGCTTGACAGAGAAGGCACCAGGAGGTCGGCGGCGGCGGCGATGGCCGCAGTGATGGCGACGGCAACAAAGGCAGGGACGGCCAGGAGGTTGGCCAGCGGGGCGACCACCGATATGCGGTGGAAGTTGACGGCGGTGATGGGCAGGGTGAAGGCGATGGCGGCGGTCGTGACCGAGAGCAGCTCAAAGGCGGGCCGCGCCAGCGGGAAGGCGCCGGCAGCCCGCTCCAGCCAAACGCCCAGCGGGGGGGCCAGGGCCATGAGGCCGAAAGTGGCGGCGAAGCTGAGCTGGAACGAAACGTCGCGGGCAACGGGCGGGTCGTACGCGGTCATGCCGGCGGCCGCGATGAGCAGGGCGACCCACGCCGTATGCTGGCGCCCGATAGCAATCGACATAACGTAGATGCTACCCATAATGGCTGCCCGGACGACGGAGGGCTGAGCGCCGACGAGGACGGCGTAACCCAGCACCGCCGCGAAGGCTATCCAGGCGGCAGGCCTGCGGCCAACGAGCCACGCCAGCAGCGCGATGACCAGTCCGGCGACCATCGTCACATTCTGACCGGACACTGCCACCAGATGCGAAGTGCCGGTCGCGTTCATGTCGTCGCGGAGGTCGCGGGAGATGGCGGTGCGGGCGCCGAACAGGATGCCGCCGGCCAGCGCCGCCTCCGGCTCCGGCAGCACGTCCGAGAGGGCGCCGGACAGGGATAACCTCGCATCGATGAGCGCCGAGCGGATGGAGCTGCCCTGATCGTGCTGGAGCAGGCGCACCTGCGGATAGTTGATGAGGGAGGTGATGCCCTGGCGCAGGAGGTAGTCACGGTAATCGAAGTCGGGGAGAACGGGCGGCGTTTCCAGCTTCCCGGAGACCTCCAGCAGGTCGCCGTATTCGTAGCGAGGAAAGAGAGGAGCGCGCATCAGGACGCCTCCCGTCTGCGGCTGCCATTCGCCGCCGCGCATCACCTCTCGCACCTCCAGGCGGTACAGGCGGGACGAGGCGCGGACCTCGGGCTCGTCGTCGACGACGGCGCGCAGCATGACCGGGTTCTTGGCCTTGTCGTCGTTGTAGCGGGCGATGCCGGTTGGGGCAGCCGCGGTGGTAGCGGAGTCGTAACGCCAGGTGGCCAGGCCGATGAGGGCAATTCCGGCCAGCACCATGAGGACGGTGGCGGCCCTGGGCCGCAGCGCGAACGACGCGGCGCCCAGTAGCCCCGCGGCGGCGACGGCCGAGGCGGCGTTCGTGTCCGTGAAAGCGGCTGCGGCGGTGCCAAGGACCCAGGCGAAGGCCAGGTACGCCAGCGCCATCAGCGGCTCACTGGCTGATCGTGATGAGGGCCGATATCTCTTCGAAGACGGACTGGGGCACCAGCTTGCGAGTCACGAGGTCATCGATAGAGGCGAAGGCGCCGTCGGTCGTGCGGGATTTGACGATGTCCCCGGCCCGCACATCGCCGATGCCCGGCAGCGACATCAGGTTGTCCTTGCTGCCCGTGTTGATGTTCACGAGCTTCGACGCGCTGGCTCCGGCTGCCACCGCCCCGATGCGCGGGACGATGATCTCGTCCTCGTCCTGCACGCGGCGCGCCAGGTTGACGCCGGCCAGGTCGGCGTCGGCCGCCGGGCCGCCTGCAGTCTCCAGCGCATCGATCCACCGGTCTGATGACTTCACGGGGTAGACGCCGGTGTTCTTGACAGCGCCGACGACGTAGACGCGGATATCGGCGGGCGCGCTGTCGCCGGTCTTGATCTGCAGCGGCGCCGGGTCGCTCAGGCGGTCGTTAATGAGGAAGCCGATGCCGATGAGCAGCGGCGCGGCGAAGACGGCGACGACGAGCCAGCGGTAGCGCTCGAGCGTCTCGGACAAGGGCGCATCTCCTCTTTAGTGGCCCGCACGGGCGTTTGGCGGCAATATAGCGGTAGCGGGGGGAGGGAGTCAAGCGGCTTGCGCCCGCCTACTGTTTGACGAGGCCGATCAGGTTGCCTTCCGGATCCTCGAACCGCGCGATGGTCGGCCCGCCGGGGACGTCGACGGGCTGCATCACGGCCTTGCCGCCGAGCTCTTCCGCCCGGCGCAATGTCTCGTTCAGGTCCACGACCTGCACGTAGAGCGCGATGCGCGGCTTGTCGCCCGGCACGATGCCGCCGCCGATCCCCTCCGGCGGCCCGCCGGTGCCGTGCTCGATGAAGCCGTAACCCATCGGGTTGTCGGCGTCGATCTTCCAGCCGAAGAGCGCCGAGTAGAACTCGCGCAGCCGGGTCGCATCGCGGCCGTATATCTCGAAGTGGACGATGGGACGAGTCATGTGGCCTCCTTGCGGGTAGAGAATCGCCGCGCAATATAGCCGTCCGGCGGGCATGGCGTCAAGCAGTGTGATCGGCATCTACCGGGCTGCGTCCGATGCTATACTTGAACCGCCGTTCAAGGAGGGCTGTGTGCGCGGTCGCGATCTCATTTCTGTGGCAGATTTGTCAGCGCCCGAGCTGGACCACGTCCTGGAGACGGCGCTGGCGCTCAAGGACGCCGGCCGCCTAGCCCTTCGAGAGCCTCAGGGTGAGCGGGGCTTGCTGGCCGGCAAGACGCTCGCGCTCGTTTTCGAGAAACCTTCGCTGCGCACCCGCGTTTCCTTTCATGTAGCAATGCGACACCTCGGCGG
>JBGQEU010000103.1:0-5926 GCA_041496525.1 Dehalococcoidia bacterium | reverse complement strand
GTGCTGCGGTCCTGCCAGTCCAGGTGGATGGAAAGCTCGTCGGCGCCGATCACCAGCACCTGCTTTGCGCGTCCGGACTCGATCTGCCCGGCGCCCATGCCCAGCGCGTACACGAACCCAGAGCAGGCAGCGTTCAAGTCCATCGCCCCCGCGTTCACAGCGCCCAGCCTGTCCTGCACCATCGAGGCCGTCGAAGGCATGATCTGGTCCGGCGTACAGGTGGCCACGATAACGAGATCGAGATCGGCGGCATGAGCGTCCGCGACAAACAGCGCCTCTTGCCCGGCCTTGACGGCCAGGTCAGATGTTGCCTCGTCTTTACCGACGATATGCCGCTGAGAGATGCCCGTGCGCGTCGAGATCCACTCGTGCGTGGTCTCCAACCCCATCTCCACGAACTTATCGTTCGTGATGACGCGAGGCGGCACGTACATGCCCCAGCCCTCGATCTGGGCGTACCGCATTAGATCCCCGGTGCCCGGCGCTGGAAACCACCCTGCATGCCCTAGTCTCCACCCTTTCCGCTAACAGCGCCCGCGGCCATGTTCCAGATCTCGTCGGGCGCAAAGAAGGTCGTCCGGTAATCCACCCATCGGTCGGCTGCCGGATCGTACCTGCCGTCGTACGCTTCCTGCACCCTGTCGTATATCTCCTTGACCACCCGGCTCATTGTGGAGAAACGCGTCTCCAGCCCCCGGCGCCGTGCCTCATCGTTGAGGATCGCCACGATGCCCTCCGAGCCGGACATCGCCCCGATAACCGTGCGCTCCGCCGTCCTCTGCCCAACAAGGGCCGGGTCATACGCCAGGTAGATGAGCCCCCCCGGCGCCTCCCCCTGGCGGGCGACGCCGGCCTGGTGGATGCCGGCCTGGGTCGCGAAGACTTCACCGATGATCGGAGCCGCGCTCGGCACCGGGATCAGGTTCTCTTCGACGAGCTGCACCATCTCCGGCAGGACAGTGAGGTCGAAACCCGGGTCGCCGTACAGCCGGATGTAGCCGCTCAGGATCTGCTCCAGCGAGGTGTTCCCGGTACGCTCGCCCAGCCCGGCGAAGGCCACGTTCACCTTGCGGCAGCCGTAGCGCCAGGCCGCCAGGGAGTTGGCCGTGGCCAGCCCGAAGTCGTTGTGGCCGTGGAACTCCAGCTCGGCCCCCGTCTCCCGATAGATCGTCGAGATCAGGCGCGGCACGCCCAGCGGCAGGGCCGCGTACGGGTCCGGCACGCCCCAGCCGATGGTGTCGCAGATGCGGAACTTGGCCCGCCCCTCCGTCGCTTCCAGCACGGTGCGGATGAAGGGGATCACCCAGCCAAAAATATCGGCGCGCGTTGTGTCTTCCAGGTGGACGCGCGGCGTGATGCCGTACTCGCAGGCCGTGAGCACGGGCTTCAGGTACTTGTCGATCGCCTCTTCCTTGGAGTGGTAGCCCAGCTTGTCGAAGATGTGGTGGTCGGAAGACGAGGCCAGCATGCCGGTCTCTTTCACCCGGCCCTGGCTGGCCTCGTGCAGCTCCTTGACGTCCTTCGGCGTGGCCCGGATCCAGGTCGTGATGCGCGGGAACTCGTAGCCGCGCTCCAGGAGCTTGTCCAGCACCCACAGGTCGCGCTTCTGGTAAATGAACGTTTCGATGGCATGGATGCGGCCGCTGCTGTTGTCCAGCCGGTGCAGCAGGTCGACGTAGCGCAACCGGGCCTCGTTGGGGAAGAGGGGGAAGCGCGAGTCCTGCGCCCCGTCCCTCAGGGTGGTGTCTGTGATCAGCTTCGGTTCGGTGTCCGCGGCGGGCAGGGACGCCGGCTCGGCCTCGAGCTGGACGGGGGGCATCCGTCCTTCGTAGTTGTAGTAGACGCGATCGGCGTTAACTTCGTACTTGGTGACCATCCTTCTCTTTCACTCCTCAGCCGATTCGCTCTCATTGTAACGGCAACGCCGCCCAGAGCCAACGGCGCTGTGTTAAATCTGGGGGGCGAAAGCAGGTCGGCAGACGTAAGCGTAGTAGGGGCGGTTCGCGAGGGGCCCCTACTCGGGCGTCGGCCCCCCCTAGTCCTCCAGGGTGCTGGTGTCGCCCTCCGGCAACCCCAGCTCGCGCGCCTTCAGCAGCCGCCGCATGATCTTGCCGCTGCGGGTCTTGGGCAGCCCCGGCAGGAACTCGATCTCCCGCGGCGCGATGCCAGACCCCAGCCGCTCGCGCGAGAAGTGGATCAGCTCGCGGCGCAGCTTGTCGTTCGGCTCGTAGCCGTCCTTAAGGGCCACGAACGCCTTCACTACCTCCATCGCCACCGGGTCCGGCTTGCCGATGACGCCGGCCTCGGCCACCGCCGGGTGCTCGATCAGTACGCTCTCCACCTCGAACGGGCCCACCAGGTGGCCGGCGGTGTTGATGACGTCGTCGGCGCGGCCCACGAACCAGAAGTAGCCGTCCTTGTCCATCCGCGCCCGGTCTCCGGTGATGTACCAGCCGTTCTGGAAGCGCGAGTCGTACAGCGGCTTGTTGTTCCAGTAGGTGCGGAACATGGAGGGCCAGCCTGGCCGGACTGCCAGGTTCCCTTCCTCGCCCGGCGGCTGGACCTTCCCTTCGTCGTCGATGATAGCCGGCTCGATGCCGGGGAAGGGACGGCCCATGCTGCCGGGGCGGATCTCCATGGCCGCGTAGTTGGCGATGAGTATGCAGCCCGTCTCCGTCTGCCACCAGTTGTCGTGGAAGGGCAGGCCCAGCACCTTCTGGCTCCAGACGACGGCCTCCGGGTTCAGCGGCTCGCCTACGGACATCGTGTAGCGCAGGCTGGAGAGATCGTGTTTCTTCGGGGCCTCGTCGCCCGCCTTCATGAGCATGCGAATGGCCGTGGGCGCCGAGTACCAGACGGTGACGCGGTACTTCTCGATGAGCGAGTACCAGTGGCCGGCGCCGAAGCCGCCCTCGTATACCAGGCTCGTCGCCCCGTTGCTCCAGGGCGCGAACATACCGTACGAGGTGCCGGTCACCCATCCGGGGTCCGCCGTACACCAGTAGACGTCATCATCGTGCAGGTCCAGCACGTACTTCCCGGTCGCATAGTGGCCGATGACGGCGTTGTGCACATGCGCCGCGCCTTTTGGCTTTCCCGTGGTGCCCGATGTGTAGTGCATGACGGCGAAGTCCTCCGCATCTGTCGCCACCGTCTCGAACGTGTCCGGCTGGGAGCCGATAGCCTCGTCCCAGAGCAGGACACCCGGCTCCGGCTTGGCCTGCTGGCGGCGCGTGACCAGCATGACGTGCTCCAGTTCCGGCAGGTCCTTGCGGATGTCCCTGACGCGGGCCCACAGCTCTGGGCTGGTCACCAGCACCCGCGCACCGCTGTCGGCCAGCCGGTCGCGCACGGCGTCCGGGCCGAAGGCGGAAAACAGAGGGCCGATGACGGCCCCGAGCTTGAGGGCGCCGAAGACTGTGAAGTAGCACTCCGGTATCCGTTCCAGGAAGACGAAGACGCGGTCGCCCTTGCCTACCCCCAGCTTGCGCAGCCCGTTCGCCGCCCGGTTGGCCCCGGCGGCCATCTGCGCGAACGTGTACGTCTCCGTCTCGCCGTTCTTGCCCTCCCAGAGCATCGCGATCTTGTCCCGGCGCGGTGTTGCCATGTGCCGGTCCAGGCACTCGTGCGCGATGTTGAGTCCGCCGCCGGGCAGGCCGTCCAGCTCGGCGCGCACGCTGTTCCAGGAGAACTCCCGGCGCAGCTGTTCATAGTCGCTGAAGTTAGGCTTCACGGCCATCTGGGCGGCAGGCGGTTTGGCGATAGGCGTATAGTCCATGGCGGTCTCCTTCGCAGTCTCAGTTAGGACGGAAGGCAATGAGCTGCACCTCTCTCATTGCCGGTTCATTCTGGCGCAGGGGCGGAGGGCCGTCAACGAGACAAGCGTTGAATTGCCTGCCTGCCGCAGCCAATCTATCATGGTTATGAGACGCGTAACTGGTAATGGACGAACATGGGCTTCCTTGAGATCGGCGGCGTCAGCATCGTTGTCGCCTTTGTGGCGGGGCTGCTGTCGGTGGCCTCACCGTGCGTCCTGCCGCTCGTGCCTGCGTACCTGGGCTACCTGACCGGCGCCGCGCTGGAAGCGACGCCAGCGGAGGCCCAGGCCGTAGCTGTACAGGGCGCGGTGATTTCCGGCGCAGGCGCGGGTGGGACAGCTACGGCCTCGCTGGCGCCTCTCCGTCGCATCAACACGCCTTCGCCGTTCCTGCATTCGCTGGCGTTTGTCGGCGGCTTTGCGCTGGTGTTCGTGACGTTCGGCGTTTCGCTGGGCATCGCCGGCTATTTCCTGCGCGACCACAAGGACATCATCCTCAAGGTCTCCGGCGGCCTGCTGATCGTGCTCGGCCTGCACCTGGCCAGCGTGATCACCATCCCCTTCCTGGAAAGAGAACAGCGTCTGGACTACGGCGGCGGCGCCCGCATCGGATACGCGCGCTCCTTCTTCGTCGGCTCCGCCTTCTCCGCCGGTTGGAGCCCCTGCATCGGCCCCACACTGGGCGCCATCTTCGCCCTGGCCGTCTCCAGCGGCACCGTCCTCCAGGCCGGGCTGCTGCTGCTGGCCTACTCGGCCGGACTGTCCGTGCCCTTCCTGGCCATGGGGCTGGCCTACAACAGCATCAAGCCGGTTTACACCCGGGCCAAGCGCTACATGGGAGTCGTAAACTACGTCAGCGGCGCCCTGCTGATCATCGTGGGGATACTCATCTTTACGGACAGTCTGATCAACCTGAACAGCTACTTCAACTTCGGCTTCCTTGGCGATATCTCGTCGGAGTCGTAGGTGACCGGACCAGGCGGCCAGCCGCGCCGCCGCAGCCTCTCCCAGCGGCTCATCGCCCTCGCCGGGCTGGCGGCCATCGTGGGCGCTGTGATCGCCGTCCTGGCGCTGGCGGGCGTCATCGGCAACCAGGGCGGCGGCGCCGGCATCGAGAACGTGGCCCTGATGGACCCGCCACAGCCGACGGGCGCGGCTCTGCCGGTGGGACCGGAGGCCGGCAAGCTGGCACCCGACTTCGTGATCTCCGCCTTCGACGGCACGCGGCACCGGCTGAGCGATTTCCGGGGCAAGGCCGTCTACCTGAACTTCTGGGCGACGTGGTGCATCCCCTGCCAGGCGGAGCTGCCGGACGTGCAGACGGTGCAGCAGCTGCACCGGGACGACCTCGCCGTCATCAGCATCAACCGCCGCGAACCGCTGGACCGGGCGCGCGATTTCCTGCGCAACCTGCCGCGCACGGACGGCGGCACCGGCGTCAGCTTTACCGTCAACGCGATGGACCCGGACGACACCCTCTACGACAGATACGTGCGCCTGCTGCCGCCGCCGATGCCGGTCAGCGTCTTCATCGACGCCAACGGCGTGGTCACGCGCGTGGCCAACGGCCAGTTGCGGCTGGATGACATGCAGCAGGCCGTGGCGCAGGCGCTGGCGGCGGGCACGACCGCCGCGGCCAGATAGCGGGACGGCGGAGACCCGTCCGGCACCGTCTTGCCTTATACTGATGTCCGTAACGCTTAGCGGGCCCTGATCCGGGACTCGGCAAGGAGGAAGAGATGCGGGACGTCGCCATCATCGGCGCTGGCATGACCAATTTCGGAAAGTTCCTGGACCGCAGCATGAAGGACCTGGCGGGCGAGGCCATAAAGGGCGCCCTCGGCTCGGCCGGCATCGACAAGTCGAAGCTGGAGGCGGCTGTCGTCGGCAACGCCACGGCAGGCCTCATCACGGGACAGGAGATGATCCGTGGCCAGGTAGTCCTGCGCGAGATCGGCATCGGCGGCATCCCCGTCATCAACACCGAGAACGCCTGCGCCAGCTCGTCCACGGCCTTTCACGTCGCCTGGATGTACGTCGCCTCCGGCATGTACGACATCGCGCTGGCCGTCGGCATGGAGAAGCTCTACCACGAGGACAAGCGCAAGT
>JBGQEU010000102.1:0-5937 GCA_041496525.1 Dehalococcoidia bacterium | reverse complement strand
TGGAAGTCGCGCTTTTCCCGGTACCGCTCCCGCATCGACGTCAATTCTCGGAGAGGGATGTGATGCGGTCGCGCCCGGGCCACGGCCTGTTGCGCCCGGCGCGAATCTAGAGCTCGGCGGACGCCCCGCCTACCCGGCCGCGGCCCTCCGCCGCCGTGGCGCCCGCTCCTCTTCCTCCGGCTCCCGGCGCCCCTTCTTCGCTGCCGCCACGCTGGCCTTCAGCGCGGCCATCAGGTCCGTCACCTTCGTGGGCAGCGGCACCACCGTCTCTGCCACCGCCTGGCCCTCCAGCTTCGCCTCGATCACTTCCATCAGCGCCGCCCGGTACTCGTCCTGGTACTGCTTAGGCTCGAAGGAATCCGCCAGCAGGTCGATGAGCGTGAACGCCATGGCCAGCTCTTTCTCGGACACCTTCACCTCGGGGGTCTCCGCCGGCGCCTCGCGGATCTCGTCCGGGTAATACAGCGTCTCCAACACCAGCGCCCCGTCCACGGGCCGTAGCGCGCAGAGTTGCTCCTTGTTCCGGATCGCTATCTTGGCGATCGCTGTCAGCCCCTTCTCCTGCAGCGCCCGCATCAGCAGGGCGAACGGCTTCACGCTCTTCTCGTCCGGCTCCAGGTAGTACGTCCGCTCGTAGTAGATCGGGTCGATCTCCTCCGCCTTCACGAAGGCGGACAGGTCCACCGTGTGTTTGCTGGGCAACGGCAGCCTCTCGAAGTCCTCGTCCGTCATCACCACGTGCTCGTCACGGGCGTACTCGTACCCGCGGGCGATCTCGCTCCACTCCACCGCCCGCTCGTCGAGCGGACACCACCGCAACTGCTTCAGCCGCGTCCCGCACTCCTTGTGCAGCAAGTGGAAGCTGATGTCCTTGCTCTCTGTGGCCGTGTACAGCTTAACCGGGATGCTCACCATCCCAAAGCTGATCACTCCGTTCCAGATTGACCTCGGCATAACTGGCCCCTTTCGTCGCCCTCTGGCCCCAGCGATTTCAGAGGGCTAACACTTATCTTATCGCAGAATTAGACGCGCCCGAAACGCGACACGTTATACCCCGGCCGGGCACATCGTCCTGCGCCCCCGCTTCACCCGACAGCGCCCTTGATCCGTTTATCCGTTCCACACTCCGTTGACAGGTTCCACGCGCTATCATGTGAACCACCCTGCGCCTCGAGAAGGAGAGCAATCATGAACCGGCAGCAAGCCTGGGACATCCTCTGCGAGTACACGAAGACCGAGCCCCTGCGCAAGCACGCCCTCGCCGTCGAGGCCGCGATGCGCGCCTACGCCCGCCAGCACAACGGCGACGAGGACACGTGGGGGATCGTCGGCCTCCTGCACGACTTCGACTTCGAGATTCACCCCAGCCTCGAGGAGCACCCCGCCAAGGGCGCCGATATCCTGCGCCAGCGCGGCGTCCCGGAAGACATCATCTACGCCGTCCTCTGCCACGCTGATCACCTGGGCCTGGAGCGCCGCACCCCCATGGACCGGGCCATCTACGCCGTCGATGAACTGACCGGCTTCGTCATCGCCGTCGCCCTTGTCCGCCCCACCAAGAGCGTCGCCGAAGTCGACGTAGCGGCCGTGCGCAAGAAGATGAAAGATAAGGGGTTCGCCCGCGCCGTTAACCGCGACGACATCACGAAGGGGCAGACCAACTCGGCGTGGCACTCGACGAACACATCGCTTTCGTCATCGAGGCCTTGAAGCCGGTAGCGAAGGAGCTGGGGATCGCCGGCGCCGCCGCTTAGGCGACAGCGCCCCGCTCTGCGGCCGCGATCCGCCGCTCCGGCGTCGGCACGCCCGCAGCGGTAGACGGCAGCGCCGCGCGCTCCGCCGCGGCCGCCTTCAGCTCAAAGTAGGACTGCTCCAGAAGCTCTCTCAGCCGGTCCACGTCCGGCGCCGCCTCCGGGTCGGACTGCAGCGTGAAGAACAGCTGGCGGTCGTAGCTCGTGACGGCGCACCCCAGCCCCATCTCCCAGCTCAGCGGCGCCAGCGCGTAGTGCTCCAGCAGGCGGTGCCCCACCGCGTACAGCGGGATCATCGGCCCGGGCACGTTCGTGCAGACCATGTTCCCCACCCAGTTCGGCGGCGACCCCAGCGCCGGGACCGCCGCCAGCAGCGGCGGCGGCAGCTGCAGCAGCCCGCTCGCCAGCGCCTCTATCCCTTCCGCCGCCCGGTCCCGCTTCAGCTTCTCCGTGCGCTCACGGATGATGCCCAGCCGTTCCACGGGATCGCGCACGTCCAGCGGCGTCTCCACCATCAGCATGGTGATGCGGTTGCCCAGTTGACCGCGTTCGTCCTCCCGTCTCACGTTCACCGGCGTCACCACCCGCAGCTCCCTCCCCTCCACCGGCTCGCCGTGCTCCCTCAGGTACAGGCTCATCGCGCCGGCCAGTACCGCCAGCACGACGTCGTTGACAGTGCCGCCGCCGCAGTGCTTGCGGATCTCCCTGAACTCCTCGAATGGGAACGCCGCGACCGCCAGCCGGCGCGCCGGCGTCAGCGGCCGGTTGAAGGCGGCCCGTCGCATCGGGATCGTGAAATATGGGATGGCTGTCTCCAACGCCCGCATCATGGGACGCAGCAGCGGCAGGTCGCCGCCCATCAGTGCGTCTACGGCCAGGTTCTGCGCCCCGGCCCAGCGGTCCACGGCCTCGCTAAATCGGTCGAACAGCGCGTCCAGGAACAGCCTGCCGCGGCCCGGCAGCGGACCCGGCTCGGCCCGCGGCGGTGGTGGCGGCGGCGCCGGCGGGTCAGGCGACAGGTCCAGCATTACGCTGGCCAGTCCCACGCCGCCTACGCCGTCCACGAGACAGTGGTGGATCTTCGTCACAAACGCCGAACGGCCGCCTTCCACCTCCACCAGGTGCATCTCCCAAAGCGGCTTCCGCCGGTCCAGCAGGCCCACGTACAGGTCCGCCGCCAACTCCATCAGACCCTGCCTGCTTACCGGCGCCGGGGACATTAAGCGGTGGATGTGCTGGCGGATGTCGAACCCGGCGGCGGGCTCCCAGGTCGGCCGGCCGATGTTGAACGGCGCCGGCACGACGACCTGCGTGTAGCGTGGGATCAGGTGCAGGCGGCCGTCCAGGTTCTCGACGAAACGCTCATAGGGGACCTCGCCCTCGAACACCGCCACCGAGCCGATGTTCATCGGCGACTCGCGCGAGTCCATCGCCAGGAAAGCGAAGTCTATCGGGCCAAGACGCTGGCCGGAAATGCGCTGGGGCATAGGACAACCCTCCCGCTGGTCGCCCCGCATTCTAGCGGACATCTCGCCCGCTGACAAGACCCGTCCGCGCCGCCACGAGCAGGCGGCCTGGCCACATGGCCCCTGGGCCCGCCTCACCCGCCAGCCCAGCTTCGCTGCTGTCGCGGCCTAGGCGATGACGCCCCGCTTCTTGGCCGCGCTCCGCCGCTTCAGCGCCCGAGCCGACCCCGGAGCCGGCGGCCGCGCAGCCCGCTCCGCCGCTGCCGCCTTCAGCTCAGAGTACGACTGTTCCATCAACTCCCGCAGGCGGTCCAGGTCCGGCGCCGCTTCCGGGTCGGATTGCAGGGTGAAAAACAGGCTCCTATCGTAGCTGGTCACGACGCAGCCCAGCCCCATCCCCCAGGTCAGCGGCGCCAGCACGTAGTGCGCCAGCATCCGGTGTCCCACCGTGTAGAGCGGGATCATTGGCCCCGGCACGTTGCTAAAGACCAGATTCGCGAGTGTGTTCGGCGGCGGGCCCAGGGCCGCGGCCGCGGCGATCAGTGGCGCCGGCAGCCGCAACACTGCATCGCCCACGGCGTCGATCCCATCGGCCACCCGGTCGCGCTTCAGTTTCTCGGTGCGCTTTCGGATTATGGCCAGCCGCTCTATCGGGTCGCGCACGCCCAGCGGCACTTCCACCAGCAACATCGACATGCGGTTGCCCGTCTTGCCGTGATCGCTCTCCCGCCTCACATTCACGGGCGTTAGCACGCGCATCTCGCGTCCGTCTACACGCTCGCCGTGTTCGTTCATGTATGGGCCCAGAGCGCCCCCCAGCACGGCCAGGGCCACGTCGTTTACCGTGCCGCCGCCGCACGCTTGGCGGATCTGCCTGAACTCATCGAACGGGAACGCCGTGCCTGCCAGCTTACGCGCCGGGGATAGCGGGTGGTTGAATCCCGCCCGCCGCACGGGGATTGCGAAGTAGCGGATCACCAGGGCCAGCGCCCGCACGATGGCCCGCAGCAGCGACAGGTCGCCACGCATCACGGCGCCTACCGCCGCCTTCTGCATCCCCTCCCATCGGTCCACGGCCTCGCTCATACCGTCAAACAGCCCGCCGAAGAACAGGTTGGCACCGCCCGGGATCGAACCTGCATTGGGCATCAGCGGCGGCGGCGGTGCTGGCGGCGGATCCGGCAATACATCCAGCATCACCATGGCCAGCTCCACACCGCCTACGCCGTCAACGAGGCAGTGCTGTATCTTGGTCACGATCGCCGAGCGGCCGCCTTCCACCTCCACCAGGTGCATCTCCCACAACGGCTTGCTCCGGTCCAGCCGGCCGCTGTACAGCTCTGCCGCCAGCTCCATCAGCCGCTGCTCGCTGACCGGCTGGGGCACTGTCATGCGGAGAATGTGCCGGCGGATATCGAAGCTCGGAGCGGGCTCCCAGGTCGGCCGCCCGATGTTGAAGGGCGCCGGCACGACGACCTGGGTGTAGCGCGGGATCCGGTGCAACCGCGCCGCCAGACTCGCCACCAAACGCTCATACGGGACCTCGCCCTCAAACACCGCTATCGAGCCGATGTTCAAGGCCGACTCGCGCGTTTCCATCGCCAGGAACGCGAAGTCCTGCGGGCCGAGGCGCTGGCGTGAAACGCGCTGGGACATGGTAACCTGTGCTTGCCTCGCATTCTAACAGCAGCCCGTCGGCGGGCCAAGAGGCCCAACGCGCTGGCAGAGCCTTGCTTCGGCCCCGATCGCCCGGACGGAAGAACCGCAGGCCGGTGGGGCAAAACCCCACGCCTCTCTCCCTCCTGCCCGACTGATTTCCCGCCACTTGTGTCCCTAGAATCGGCCCAGTACACCAAACTCTTCAGCCAGGAGGCCGGCCATGAAAGTGAACGGCGGCGAGTCCGTTGTCAGGGTCCTGCAGCAGGAGGGCGTGCACAACATCTTCGCCCTCCACGGCGGCCACATCGACCCCATCTTTCAGGCCTGCCACGACCACGGCCTGCGCATCATCGATACCCGCCACGAGCAGGCCGCCGGACACATGGCCGACGCCTGGGCCCGTCTCACCGGCCGGCCCGGCGTCGCTGTTGTCACCGCCGGTCCCGGCGTCACCGATATCGTGACCGCCGTGGCCAACGCCTATCTGGACTGCGTCCCCATGGTCGTCATTGGCGGCCGCCATCCTCTGGTCGACGACGAGATGATGCCGCTGCAGGAGTTGCACGGCGTCCCGCTCCTGCAGTCCATCACCAAGTGGTCCCGCCTGGTACGCGATCCACGTCGCATCTCAGAGTACCTCAGCACGGCCTTCCGCCAGGCCACGGCCGGCCGGCCCGGCCCCGTGTTCCTGGAGATACCGGCCGATATCCTGGCCGCCGACATCGAGGGCTCAGAGGCAAACTTCCCCGCGCAAGATCATACCTATAGGCCCCCCGCCCCATCGCCGGAGGCCATCGACGAAGCCATCGACCTCCTCTCCCATGCAGAGCGGCCTCTCATCCTCGCCGGCCGCGGCGTCTGGTTCGCCGGCGCCACAACGGAGCTGCGCGAGTTCGCGGAACTCACCAGCATTCCCGTCTGCGCCAACGGCATGACACGGGGAGCTGTGCTGGAGGACACCGAGCTTGGCATCGGCGGCTTCCTCACCGCCGGCCGCGGCGCCGCCATGGCCGGCGGCCCGGATGTCGTCCTCCTCCTGGGCGCCCGGCTGGGCCTTTTCA
>JBGQEU010000101.1:0-5976 GCA_041496525.1 Dehalococcoidia bacterium | reverse complement strand
GAAGAAACGCGCGCGGCCCGCCGCCGGGCCAGGGCCGGAGCTGGTCCGCCGCCGGGCCCCTCCCTCCTGGACACGCTCCGCTCCCAGCCGCTGCTCCTGGGCGTCGTCGTCGGCCTGGTGGCGCTGGTGGGCGTTCTCGTGGCCCGCACGGGGATACCCGGCAGCAGCAGCTCTGAGCCACTGCCGACGGCGCAGGCCGCCGGCGACCTGGTGCCCCTGGACACCGCACGCGTAGCCGAGCTGATGACCGTGATACAACAGGACCCCAAGAACTCTGACGCACTGTTCGAGCTGGGCGAGTCGTACTTCCTGGCGGGCGAATGGCAGCAAGGTATCGATTGGTTCACGGAGCTGCTGACGGTCGACCCCAATAACGTCCACGCCCGCACAGACATCGGCACGGCCAACTTCAACATGGGCCGGACTCCCGAGGCGAAGGCCAGCTGGACAGCCGCCCTCGCTATCGATCCCAGCGACATTCAGCTTCACTACAACCTGGGCTTCCTGTACGCCAACGCGGAGCCCCAGGACCTGGTGGCGGCGCGGCAAGAGTGGCAGACGGTTGTGGACCTAGCGCCGGCCTCTAGCCTGGCCAATACCGCAAAGGTGCACCTGAACGGCATGCCTACCACGACGCCGGCCGGCGGCGTAGCAGCGACCCCATCGCCACTGCCATGAGCGGACGGAGCGCCGGCCTTGTCAACGTTCGAAAGATTGAGGTAAAGACAGGTTGGATGGCGAGAACGTCACACTGCTGATAGCCTTCGCGGCCGGCGTGCTCTCGTTCGCCTCGCCCTGCGTGCTACCGCTGGTGCCGGCCTACCTCGGCCACATGGTCGCCGTCTCCGCGGAGCGCCCCGGATCGCCGAGCCGCCTGGTCAGCCTGCTGCATGCCGCCTCATTTGTCTCCGGCTTCTCCCTGGTCTTCATTACCTTCTGGACGTCCATTGGACTCATCGGTTTCCTGTTCCTGGACAACGCCCGCTATCTGCGCGAGCTGGGCGGCGCCGTCCTGATCTTCATGGGCCTGCACCTGCTGGGTGTCATCAACATCGGCTTCATGAACCGGGAGTACAGCGTGAATCAGGGCCAGCCGGGCCAGGGAGGCAAGGCAGGCTACCCCCGCTCCATGGTGATGGGGATGACCTTCGCCGCCGGCTGGACTCCCTGCATCGGCCCGGTGCTGGGCAGCATCCTGGGGCTGGCCGTCATTGGTGGCTCCGTGCCGGAGGGCGCGGTGCTGCTGCTGGCATACTCCGCTGGACTGGGGGTGCCATTCCTGATCATGGCCCTGGCCGTGGAAGGAATCTCCAGCCGCCTCAAGCGCATCCGGCCCGTACTGGCGATGGCTCCTCTGGTCAGCGGCCTGCTGGTAGTAGCCGTGGGCTTGCTGATGCTGACCAACAGCCTGATCCGCATAAACCAGTATTTTGACTGGGGTTACGTGTAGACAAGAGATGGAGACAGAAGGCAGCATGACGGTACCAGACAGGCGACCGGCGGCAGCCGCGGCGTTGCCCGCCCGCACTCGAGCCAGGGCCAGCGGAACGCTCTGGGAACTGGACCTGCTGGGCCGGGTCTGGCGCTTCTTGACGTCCGTCAGGCTGGCGCTGGTGCTGATCCTGCTCCTGACCGCCGCCGTGATGACCGGCACCTTGCTTGACCAGGCGCCGCCCTCTGTCATCGCCGACTCCGCTTCCTACGCGCAGTGGCTGGAACGCGCCCGGTCCAAGTACGGCCTCTGGACCGGTGTGTTCGACTTCTTTCAACTGTTCAATGTCTTCCATTCGCTGTGGTTCCGTCTGATTATCGGCCTCCTGACGGCCAACATCATCGTCTGCTCCGTCAATCGCTGGCGGGGCATCTGGACCACCGTCTTCAAGACGCGCGTCCGCATGGGCGATGCCTTCTTCCAGCACGCGCGCTACAACGCCGCCCTGTCCGTTGCCGTGCCGGCGCCAGAGGCCGCAGCGCTCGTCAAGCGCGCCCTCTCCCGCGCTCACTATCGCGTGCGGACCCAGGCCGACGCTGATTCCGTAGCGATCTACGCCGACCGCAACCGCTTCAGCAAGTTCGGCACCTTCCTGGCCCATCTCAGCATCATTCTGGTCCTGGCCGGCGCCATCGCCGGTGGCGTGTGGGGGTTCAACGACGACCAATTTATCGTCTCCGAGGGTGCCACCCGCCAGCTGGGCCTCGGTACCGGCATCGCCGTCAAGCTGGAGCAATTCTCCGACGAGTATTACCTGGACGGCCCGCCCAAGGATTATCGCAGCGACATCGTTATCTACGATAACGGCGTGCCGGTGAAGGAAGGGACCGTCCGGGTGAACTCTCCCATGAGCTACCACGGCATCAGCTTCCACCAGTCGTTCTACGGACAAACAGCCCTGATGCAGGTGAAGGACGCGGACGGGCGCGTGCTGTTCAACGAAGGGGTGCCCCTGGCCTGGCAGACCTCCCAGGGCAACCGGCCATTGGGTAACTTCAGCCTGCCGGAACAGAACCTGGCCGTCTACGTCATCGGGCCCGTGTCCGGTCAGAACGACCCCCTGGTACCGGCCGGGGAGATGCGGGTTGAGGTCTACCGCCTGGACAGCGATAAGTTGGTCACCACGGACAACGTGACTCAGGGGGCGCCCAAGGACCTGGCCGGCCTCAACTTCACCTTTCAGAGGGAACAGCGGTTCACCGGATTGAAGGTGGTCAAGGACCCGGGCGCCAACATTATCTGGGCCGCCGGCGCCCTGATGGTGCTGGGGCTGGTCATGCTCTTCTACTTCCCGCACCGGCGGCTGTGGGCGCTCTGCAAGTCGCGTCCGGACGGCACCTCAGAGGTACGCCTGGGTATGACAGCGCAGAGAGACCTATCGCTGGCGGAAGAGTTCGACAAATTGCGGAAGAAGGTGTCGCACCACCTCGGAACCGATGAACCCAGCAAGCACCGCGCCGAAGGAGGCCGAGATGTATGAGCTTTCCCAGTATGCCTTCGTAGCGGCTTTCGCGGCCACGGGTCTGGCCATCGCGCTCTACCTCGTCAACGTGGTGGGGGCCAGAGGGTTACGCGCGATGAGTCTGGCCGGCGGCGCGGGCTCCGTCTCGTCGTCTTCCTGGGACCCGGCCTTTGATGCCGCTGGGCGCTACGCCACCATCCTTACGGTCAATGGTTTCGTCTTCTTGACGGCTTCGCTGGTCTTCCGGGCCATCGCCAGCGGACACGGCCCCTTCTCCAACATGTACGAATTCTCTCTCGCCTTCAGCTGGGGATCTCTGGCCATCTACATCTACTTCGAGGTCCGCTACCAGCTGCGCATCCTGGCGCTGATGGTGCTGCCCGTGGCCCTGGGGCTCCTGGCCTACGCCACCACGGTCCCCTCAGATATCACACCGTTGGTGCCCGCTCTTCAAAACGACCTGCTGCTGACGATCCACGTCGCCGTGGCCATTATCGCGTACGGCGCATTCACGGTGGCTTTTGGCGCGGCCGTCCTCTACCTCATTCAGCACCGCGACAGTATCCGCTGGCTGCCCAAGAAGGCCGTCCTCGACGAGATCGGGTACAAGGCCGTGATGGTCGGCTTCCCGATGATGGCGCTGGTCATCATCCTGGGCGCGCTGTGGGCAGACATCGCCTGGGGCACCTACTGGAGCTGGGACCCCAAGGAGACGGCATCGCTGGTGACCTGGCTCATCTACGGCGGCTATCTGCACGCCCGCGTCCTGCGCGGCTGGCGGGGCCAGCGCAGCGCCGTCTTGCTCATCCTGGGCTTCGCCGCTACCTTGTTTACCTACTACGGCAACCTGTTCTTCGGGGGGCTGCACGGCTATGCCTGATGCCGAAACGGAAAACACCCCCCTCGATGGGCCGGTAGCCACGTACGACGCGGAGACCGACGAGTCCCCGGTTGAGATCCTCGCCCGCACGCCGTTCCCACGCCCGCGACCGGGCGCCCTCCGCAACATCATCGCCACCCTCGCCGTCGGCGCCGTCATCGTGGGCCTGGTCTGGTTCTTCGACAACCCTGGTGCCGCCACCAGCCAGTCGATCACACTGACGGCGGCGGCCACCGGCCCGGCGCCGCGCGTTGACAATCCGGCACCGGATTTCCGGGTGACAACCCTCGACGGCCAAATCCTGCAGCTGAGCGACTTTCGCGGCCGGCCGGTGTGGATCACCTTCTGGGCCACCTGGTGCCCGCCCTGCCGCGCCGAGAACCCGGACATCCAGGCGGTCTATGAGGCGAACCGGGACCAGGGGCTGGTAATCATTGCCCTCAGCATCGGTGAAGACGCCGACACCGTACGGAGCTACGTGGCCCGCACCGGCCTTACCTACACCATCGGCCTCGATCAAGGGACCGACATCGCGGCCCAGTATCGCATCGTCGGTATTCCCACTCACTTCTTCGTGGACAGGGACGGCATCATCAGAGATTGGCGCATCGGCAGCATGAGCGAGAGCACTATGAGGAAGAAAGTCGACCAGATCATGGGGCCCTCGACGGCCGCGACCGGCGACTGAGGCGGCCTTTCCGCCTGAGCCGGACGGCAGAACGGGAGCGCCGCGGGGGAATGAGCGGATGGAGGTAGACGCTGGAGGAGCGACACGGCTTCCTGTCCCGGGCCCGGTCGGCGCTGCCGCGCGTCATCAGCTTCTGGTCCAGCCGGCCCCTGCTTCTGGCGGCCGTCGCCGGGCTCATCGCCACCATCGTCGCCTTCGGCGGTATGCGCACGCTGGCCTGGATGGAGACGCCCGACTTCTGCGGCCGCTGCCACACGATGGCGCCGGAAGTCTCAGCACACGCCAACTCTCCACACGAGACAGTGGAATGCGCGGAATGCCACGTGGGCAGCGGCCTGAGCGGCCTCGTCAAGGCCAAGCTGGGCGGAATGCGGCAGATGATTAAGCTGGCCCTGGGTGACTACGCGCGGCCCATACCGCCCGCCTCTCACGGTATGCCACCGGCCAGCGAGACCTGCCTCCGCTGTCATGACCCCGCTCGCCAGCGCCAGGACCTCCTCATCACGCGCTCTCACTTTCAGGAGGACGCGCAGAACACGCAACAGCGGGTGGCGCTCGTAGTGCGCCTCTCCTCCGGTCCGGAGCAACCGACACAGGGGATCCACTGGCACGTACTGTCCCAGGTTGAGTACCTGGCCGCAGACAAAGAGGGTCGGGCCATCGACTGGATCGGGGTCGACCGCCCCGATGGCTCCCACGAGGAATTCATCTCCGACAACGTCGTCGACGTTACCGAACAGGCCGGCCAGCGGGCCGCCGACCTGCGCCAGGCCGGCGACGTCCGCCGCATGACCTGCTACGACTGTCATA
Organism: Dehalococcoidia bacterium; assembly: GCA_041496525.1. Taxonomy (GTDB): domain Bacteria; phylum Chloroflexota; class Dehalococcoidia; order SM23-28-2; family RBG-16-64-32; genus JBGQEU01. Next base: position 644 of record JBGQEU010000101.1, on the reverse strand, counting down.
ACCGCGTGGGGCACGAGTTCCCCACCGCCAGCCACGCTATAGACGACGCCCTGGCGGAGCAGCGCATCGATCCCAACATCCCGTTCATCAAGAAACGCGGGCTGGAGGCCATCAGTGCCCGATACGGTTCCCTGGCGGAGGCCGACCGCGCCATCAACGCGCTGGAGAACTCCTATCACCAAGAGTACCCTTATCTCTTCCTGGAGCGGCCGGACAAGCTCCGGCAGTCGTTTGCCGTCCTGGCCGAGCTGTACGGCCAGACATCGAGCCCGGTGATGAACGCGGCGCCAGACAACTACCCCAGCTACTTGGGGCACACGGATACGGCGGGCTGCTTCCGCTGCCATGACGGCGGCCACTTCAAGATCGTTGACGGCCGGCTCAGCAACGAGCCCATCCCTTCCCAGTGCTCGCTGTGCCACACGTTCCCCTCCGTGGGGGAACAGGCGCCAAACGTGATGCTGGGACCACCTCCAGCCAGCCACGAGGCCCCGCTGTGGGTCTTCGAGCACAAGGCCCAGGTCGCCTCATCAGACCCTGCCCAGACCACCTGCGGCAACTGCCACAGCCGCTCCTACTGCAGCAACTGCCACTCCACAGGCGCCACTCAGATTAAGCACGACAACATGAAGTTCGACCACGCG
>JBGQEU010000100.1:0-6024 GCA_041496525.1 Dehalococcoidia bacterium | reverse complement strand
GGCGGGTGCGGAATGACGCGCAGCGTCATCGAGCGCGACGACGACGCCGGGCGGCGAGGCCGCGGCGCCCTCCAGGGGCCAGGCTTGCCAGATGTGGAGCGACTCGCCGTCGAGCGCGGTATAGGCGCCGGGCCAGGGGTTATAGGCGCGGACGCGGCGCCAGATATCGATGGCCGGGAGCGTCCAGTCGATGGCGCCGTCCTCCTTGCGGATGAGCCGGGTGACGGTGGCCGCAGAGTCGTCCTGGGGCTGCGGCTCGATCTCGCCGGCCAGCCAGCCGGGCAGCGTCCGGGAGAGCAGGCCGGAGCCGAGAAGAGAGAGGCGCTCGGTGAGCGACCCGGCCGTGTCTGCAGGGGAGATGTGGACGGTCTCCTGGGCGAGGATAGGTCCGGTGTCCATGCCCGCGTCCATGAGCATGATGGTGGCACCGGTCTCTTCGTCGCCGGCGAGAATGGCGGCGGCGATGGGGGAGGCGCCTCGCCAGCGGGGGAGGAGCGAAGGATGGACGTTGACCACGCCGCGCGGCGGCACCTCCAGGACCTCGCGCCGGAGAAGCTGGCCGTAGGCGACGGCTACGATGACCTGTGGCTGCAGAGCGGCGAGCCGGCGCAGGGCATCGGGCTCGCGCAGGGTGGCCGGCTGCCAGATGGGCAGGCCCAGTTCCTGGGCGGCGAGCTTGATGGGGGATGCGGTAGTGCGGCGGCCGCGGCCGGCAGGCCGGTCCGGCTGGGTGATGACGGCGCTGATCGCGTGGCCATCGGCGTGGAGCCGGCGAAGGGAAGGCACGGCGAAGGCGGGGGTGCCGACGAAGACGATGCTCATATGGTCACTCAGGCAGCCTGCGCGCGATTCTAGCACGGAGGGTTTCGCAACGCGAGGGAAGCGCGTAGCGTTATTAGATGTATGGGAGCAAGCTGACGAGGAAATTGATGATGATAGGCCGATGGGCGGCGGCCGGGGCCGGGCTGATGTTGCTGTTTTCTTTCGCTTGCGGCAGCGGCGGGGCCGAGACGCCAAAGCAGACAGCAGGCGGCGTCTCTGTCGTGGTGGCGACGGTCGACGGCCAGCCGACGGCGAAGCCGAGGCGGACGCCTGAACCATCGCCCACGCCTACCCCTACGCCGATCCAGGTGTGCGGGGCGAACCCGGACCCGGCCTCACCCAAAGTGTTGCAGGTGGAAGAGCCAAAGCCCAACCAGCAGGTGAATATCCCGGTTCACGTGCGCGGCTGGGGAGCGAACATCGGGTTCCAGAACCAGGGCGTGGCGCTGGCGGTTGTAGACGCGAAGCAAACCGTGTTGCAGGTGTTGGACCTGCCGCCGCAGCCGCGGACGTTCCGTGTGGCGCCGCCGGGACTGGAGATCACGGATAATACCAAGCCGTTCGCCGCGGACGTTGTGGTGGCGAACATCACTGAGCCGACGCCGGTCTGCCTGTGGGTGTACCAGGAGACGACGGCCTCGGGACAGCCGAAAGGCGTGGTTCAGGTGCCGCTGATGGTCGTGCCGTAGGCCGTAAGCACGGCGGCGAAGGCGCACACGCTGGCCTGCGGCTAAAGCTACCGGTCTGCCCCCAGGCTCGGAGTGGCTAGCGGAATCGGTCCTTGAGCGGCTCGTACTGATCTGGCAGGGCGTCTCTCCGCAATTTCGTCAGTCGGGCCAGGGGGCTGCCGCCGGCGAGGGCGGGCACCTGGTCTTCGTAGCTGGGGAGCCCTTGGACGCGATAGAGGATGCCAAGCGGGATGCGGTCCTCCCACTCGTGCGCCCTCAGCCAGGCGGCCTCGCGGTCGGAGGGGTCGTAAGAGTCGTCCAGGTGGTAGACGCGCTCGCGGTACCACTCATACGTGTTGACGTGGTTGAAGGCGACGCAGGGCTGGAGGACGTCTATGAGAGAGTAGCCGTGGTGCTTGATGCCTGCGGCGATAAGCTGGGCCAGGTGCTTGGGCTCGCTGGCGAAGCCGCGGGCGATGAATGTAGCACCGGCGGCGAGGGCCACGGCCATCGGGTTGAAGGCGAGCTCGATGGCGCCTTCGGGTGAGGTGGTGGTGACGAACCCTTTGTCGCTCGTGGGGGAGTACTGGCCCTTGGTCAGCCCGTATATCTGGTTGTTCTCGACGACCTGCGTGATGTCAGGGTTGCGGCGGCAGGTCTGGACGAAGTGGTTGCCGCCGATGCCATAGGCGTCGCCGTCGCCATCGACGACGACCACGTGGAGGTCCGGGTTGGCGAGCTTGGCCCCGGTCGCCACGGGCAGCGGCCGGCCGTGGATGGTCATATAGCCGTTGACTGTCATGTAGTCCGGCAGCTTGCTGCCGCAGCCGATGCCGGAGACGACGAGGGCCTGGTAAGGCTGGATGTCCAGGTCGGCGAAGGCGATCTTGAGGGCGCGCAGGACGGCGAAGTCGCCGCAGCCGGGGCACCAGGTGACGTCTGCATGGGCATCGAAGACTTTGAGGTCAAGCTTTGAGAGCAAAGGTGGCCTCCTCACTAATGGCATTGGCAATCTCTTCAGGGGCAAACGGCCGCCCATCGTACTTCGTGAGGGTGCGGTCGACGGAGAATCCGGTGGCCCCGCGAATGAGCTGCGCCAGCTGCGACGTATAGTTTTGTTCCACAACGACGCTGCGCCGGCAGCCGCGCAGCGCGCGCTCGGCCGCTTCCCCGGCCGGCAGCGGCCAGAGGTCCGTGAACTTGAGGACGCTGGCGCTGCCGCCGGCGTTGTTGATCTGGTCGGCGGCCTCCCGGCAGGCGCCGTAGGTGGAGCCCCAGCAGACGAGAGTGACCTCGGCGCCGGCGGGGCCGTAGAGCTCGGGTGGGCGCATCTCGTGGCGCGCCTCTTCCAGCTTGTGCATGCGCTTCTGCATCATGCGCACGCGGTTCTCGTTATCCTCCGTGATGTGGCCGGACTCGTCGTGCTCATCGCTGGAGACCGGGTAGGTGGCACGGGGGTGGCCGGGGATGGCGCGCGGCGAGATGCCGGTGTCGGTAAACTGAAAGCGCTGGTAGTCGCCTTCCAGCCGGTCGAGGTCCTGGTGGTCCAGGGTGGCGCCACGATCGATCTGCACCTGCGCAAAGTCGATGGCTGCGGGGTCCACCGTGCGCAGGGAAGAGGCGAGCAAGGTGTCGGTGAGGACTATGACCGGACACTGGTACCGATCGGCGAGGTTGAACGAGCGCCAGCCGGTTTCGAAGCACTCCTCCACCGTCGCGGGAGCGGTGACGATGCGCGGGAACTCGCCCTGAGAGGCGTGAACCGTGAAGAGCAGGTCGCTTTGCTCGGTGCGGGTGGGGAGACCGGTGGAGGGGCCGCCGCGCTGGGCATCGACGATGACGACGGGCACCTCGGTCATGCCGGCCAGGCCCAACGCCTCGGCCATGAGGCTGAAGCCGCCGCCGGAGGTGGCGGTCAGGGCGCGGGCCCCGGCGAAGGAGGCGCCGATTGCCATGCAGATGGCGGCGATCTCGTCTTCGGTGTGTTTGGTGACGACGCCGTATTCGGGCGGAAGAGCGGACAGCCACTCGATGATGGAGGTGGCGGGTGTCATCGGATAGGCGGCGATGAACCGGCAGCCGCCGGCGAGGGCGCCCAGGGCGAACGCTTGGTTGCCGTTCATGAGCAGGCGCGGTTGCGGGTTCTCCGGCAGGTGCAGGTGGTAAGGGAAGTCCTTACTGTACGTGTCGTGGGCCAGCGCGTGGGCGGCCTGCGCCACGCGGAGGTTGCCCTCCATGACCTCCCGGCCTTTGCGGGCGAAGTTGCGGCGGATGACGCCCTCCATGGCGTCGAAGGGGAAGCCGGTGAGGCCGGCGGCAGCGCCCAGTTCCGCCGTATTAACCATGAGCCGGTTACCGTGCTCTTCGGCGATCTGGAGCAGCGGCAGGGCGACGATGCTGATGTGCCGCCGCCGGGCCAGGGACTGGTCGATGTCGAAGCCGTCAGGGACGACGATGGCGCCGCCTTCGGCTACGTTATCGGCGTGAAGGGCAACGGATTCGGGCGTGAGGGCCAGCAGCAAGTGGATGGGGTCGCTATGGGAGTAGAAGGGACGGCCGCCGAAGCGGAGTTGGAAGAAGTTGTGGCCGCCGCGGATGCGGGAGCGGTAGTCCTGCATGGCGAAGACGTGGAGACCGGCGCGCGCCGCGGCTAGAGCAAACCCGGCGCCGCCGGATTCCACCCCCTGGCCGGCGTCTCCCCCCATCAAAATCCCGACGTCGTTGCTCCCGGTCTTCACAATTCTATTCTACTCCCCCTGCTACTGCCTCGTGGCTGACAAGCCTGTCACACAGTTCAGTTTAGCCCGCGGGCCGGAGGAAGACCGCGTATGAGTGTCCCAAGAATGACGGGCCGAACGGCCTGTCCTCCGGTGCGGGGCGCAGCCCCGGCAGGGCCCCGCGAGTACCCGGCGGTTTGCCGTGCCCCCAGGTGCCCGGGCGGTGTAACTTCGCTGGCTCAGACGCATCTGTATTGACGAAACTACTTGGCTCTATTCCACAAATGCGGATCCTGACATCTGCCCGAGCGCGAGCGGCAGTGGCGATCACCGCCCTGCTGCTCATTCTGGGCGTCTCGACCCTGGTAGGCCTGCTGCGCACCGCAGACCACAAGTCCGACGTTGCGTTGCTGCAATCGGCATCGACCGCGTCGGCGGCGCTGGAGCACGCGCGCGGCGAGTTCCTGAACGCCACTAATTCGCTCGCGGCCCTGGGCTTGACGAAGGATGCCAGCTATTTCCTGAAGTACGAGCAATCCCGCCAGAGAACGCTGAATGATCTGACGCTGGCCAGGAGCCTGGCCGCGTCACAAGGCAAGCCGGCGGACGTGACGCTTCTGGATGGTCTGACGGCCCAGGTGAATGGGTTCGATCAGGCAGTATCTGGGGTGGCGCAGGCGTACCTGGCGGGGAACCAGGAAGCGGCGGCCGATAACCAGGCCAAGCTAGGGGACACCGCCACCGGGATCGTCACCAGTCTGGGCACAGCGGCCAGCGAGGAGCGCCAGGTAGTGGCCGACCAGACTGCGGGGATGCATGATGCGCTGAGTGTGACGCTCCTACTCCAACTCGCGCTGGGGGCGCTGGGCATAGCGATAGGAGTAACCGCCGCGGGGACGCTGGTCATCTCAGTGATACGGCCGCTGGCCTCCCTGCGGGCAAGCGCGCGGGCGATCGCCGATGGGGATCTGAATGCGCGGACCGTGGTGTCCGGCCCCGAAGAGGTGAAGTCCCTGGCGCGGGCGTTCAACCAGATGACGGAGTCCGTGGTTAGCCGGACCAGGGAACTAGAAGAGAGCGTGGGAGAGCGGCAGACGGCGGAGGAGGGGCTGCGGGTGGCTAACGAGTCGCTGGAGCAGCGGGTGCGCGAGCGGACGGAGGGACTGACGCGCCTGAACAGCAAGCTGGAAGAGGAGATCGCCGAGAGGAAGAAGGCGGAGCAGGCGCTGCAGCATAGTGAAGAGTACTTCCGCTCCCTCATTGAGAAGAGCTCGGATATCATCATTATTGTCGATGTGGACGGCGTCGTGCGGTACGCGAGTCCCTCGCTGAAACGCACGCTGGGTTACAACCCGGATGAACTGAAGGACACCAGCGCCTTCACCCTCGTTCACCCGGACGACCTGCCGCAGGCGATGGAGGGGTTCAAGCGGACGGTTGAGGGCGTCCACAGGGATGTGGCCATCGAAGTGCGCGTGCGTCATGCGGATGGGTCCTGGCGGATCATCGAGGCGCTGAGTGGCAGGATCGCTGAGGCATCGGCTTCGCCGGCGATACTGATCAACTGCCGTGATGTGACGGAGCGGAAGCGGGCGGAGGACTCTCTGCGAGCATCCGAGGAACGGTACCGGCTGTTGTTCGAGAGGAACCTGGCGGGGGTGTACCAGACGACGACCAGCGGCCGCATCCTGGCCTGCAACGATTCTCTGGCGCACATGATGGGTTACGAGTCGGCCGCGGAACTCCTGGCCTCATCGGCTCTGGACCGGTACATGGACTTGAAAGACCGGGAAGACTTCCTGAGCCTGCTGCGGGAG
>JBGQEU010000099.1:0-6052 GCA_041496525.1 Dehalococcoidia bacterium | reverse complement strand
GCGTGCGCTTCTCGCCGCGCACTTCTTCTTCCGCGTAGGAGTCGATGAGGAGGGTGAGGAAACAGCGGTCGACGCCCATCGCCGGCTCGATCACGTACGGGATGATCTGCTCCCCGGAAGCCTCATCGAAGTAGCGCAGCGTGCGGCCGGCGAACTGCTCATGCTGGCGCAGGTCGAAGTCCGTACGGTTGGCTATCCCCTCGATCTCCGCAAAGCCGGCAAACGGGAAGTCGTATTCGATGTCGACGGTGCGCTTGGAGTAATGCGAAAGCTCTTCCTGGGCGTGCTCCCGGATGCGCAGGTTGTCCTTGCGGACACCCAGCGTGTCTGTCCACCAGCTGAACCGCGATTCGATCCAGCGGTCGTGCCACTCTTCGTCGGTTCCCGGCATGACGAAGAACTCCATCTCAATCTGCTCGAATTCGCGGTCACGGAAGATGAAGTTCCCGGGCGTGATCTCGTTGCGGAAAGAGCGGCCGATCTGGGCGATGCCGAAGGGGAGCTTCTTGCGCATCGTGGTGAGCACGTTCTCGAAGTTGACGAACATCCCCTGGGCCGTTTCCGGCCGCAGGTAAGCGAGGGACGCCTCATCCTCGACCGGCCCGATGAACGTCTTGAACATCAGGTTGAACATGCGGTATTCGGTCAGCTCGCCGCCGCAGTCGGGGCAACGTCCTTCCCTGGAAGGATCGTTTGCCTTCAGGTCGTCGGTGCGGAAGCGGCGCTTGCAACTCTTGCAGTCCACCATAGGGTCGGCGAAGGTCTGGACGTGCCCGCTGGCCTCCCACACGCGGGGGTTCATGATGATGGACGTCTCGATGCCGACCACGTCCTCGCGCTCCTGCACTGTCGCCCGCCACCAGGACCGCTTGATGTTGTTCTTCAGTTCGACGCCCAGCGGGCCGTAGTCCCAGAAGCCGCCGATGCCGCCGTAGATCTCGCTGCCCTGGAAGACGAAGCCCCGCCGCTTGCAGAGCGATACGAACGTCTCCATGGCCGGGCTGGTGCTCATAGGGGTGATTCTACGGGGTCGGTGTTTGTGGGTCGAGGGCAGCAGAGGCCGCGGTAGGCAGGCTGCCCAGCGTGACCTTGGGCGGGCACGCCCTCCGCGGCCTTGACAGGCGCCCGCGCTCGCAATAGTATCGGGACGCCTCTGGTGTCCCTCGCAGCATGGGTTTTCGGGAATTGCAGTTTGGAGGTGGGCCATGCGTTTCATTCTCGGTCTGCTTTTCGGAGTCGCTCTGGGTGTGAGCCTGGGCCTGTTAGTGGCACCTCAGCCCGGAAGCGAGACGAGGCGTGCCCTGCGCGAACGGGTGCGCGGCGTGGGCGAGGACGCAGAAGGCGCGGTGCCCTCTTGAACAGGCTGAGCGGGCGAGTCATTGGCTCTGGCTGACCAGAAGCTGGTCGTCGTGATTGCCGCCGATGACGAGGCCGACGCCCTCATCCGGGCCCTGGTCGGGCGGGGCTACCCGGCGACCAAGGTCAGCAGCACGGGCGGCTTCCTGCGCCGCGGCAGCGCCACGATCCTCTCCGGTGTTGACGCCGAGGACGTGGACGTGGTGCTGGCCATCGTCCGTACGAACTGCCGGGCCCGGACGGAGTTGGTGCCGGCGCAGGCGCTCCCCTTCCCGGAGAGCATCTACCCTGCGGAGCCGGTGGAGGTTCGTGTTGGGGGCGCGATCGTCTTCGTGCTGCCCGTAGAACGCTTCGAGAAGACGTAGCGGCGACACCGGCGGAGCGTTGTGATACGCTCGGCTCGGGGGTAGGAGATGCGGCGATGAAGACTTTGCGGACAGCATTCTACATGGCCCTCGCACTGGCCACGGCCGGTCTGATTGGGCTCCTCATATTTGCCGCCGGAAGGCGCGGTCCCCGCGATGCCGGTTGGCGCTGGGAGCCGATCCCGCCGCCCCGGTCAACATCTGGCCCTCCGCGGCTGCCGCCTGCTGCCGTCGCCGCCGCGGTTGCTGTGCTCGCCTTGCTTATCGGCTCCATCACCATCGTGGCCCTGGACTCCGGCGGCAGCGACAAGAGTGGCGTGGGCCAGCCTCAACCGACGCAGACGGCGCGTGCCGTGGAGCAGCGACCCGTGACGACGCCCGGTACCGCGGCGCGCCCGGCGGCGACCGCCCCAGCCGTGCCGACGCCGACGGCGCAGGCACCCGCGCTCGTCCGGGACGTCGGTTCCGGCGGGACTTCCGGGCGCCAAGCCTCCGGCGTGGCGGTAGCGCCGGGCGGGAGCAGCGCTCTAGGCCCGGTATCCGGCCCGCCGGTTACACGCCCGGGGGTAACCACACCCACAGCTCAACCGAAGGCGACACCGAAGATAACGCCGGCGGCCACACCCACGCCTTTGGTCACGCCGCTGGTGACCCCGACGGCGGCGTCGGCGCCGCTCGGAAACCCGCTGACGCCCCGTCCGGTTGTGTTCAGGCCGCCGGTGCTCGAACCCACGCCAACGGCGACGCCACCGCCGCATCGCGGTTCGGGCCAGTCGGACGATGAAGACGACTCAAGCGACTGCGGGCACGACGGACAGGCGGGCGGTCACGCGAAAAAGAACGCCCGCTCCGGTTCTGCGTCTTGCCACGACGACGACGACGACGGCGACTGAGGGTGAGCGCGGGCCAGCCCGAGACCGCCGGACAAAGAAAGTGGAGCGGAAGACGGGATTCGAACCCGCGACCCTCGCCTTGGCAAGGCGATGCTCTACCACTGAGCCACTTCCGCTCGCACCCCCAATTATAACGCCGCTGTTAGACCCTGCAAGGCCCTTGCTTTACACTCGCCTTGTCCTGTATAGGAGTCGCTGCCAGGATTGCCCACAGGAGGTGAACTGATGCCCCGTTTGAAGGCGGCCATCGATATCGAAGCCACCCGCGAACATGTCTTCGCGGCGGCTGACCCCTCGAAAATGTCCGGATGGACGACGCACATCAAGGAGATCGTCATCACCGCTGGCGATGGTAAGAGCGCGGGCACGATGGACACGACGATTATCAAGGTCGGGCCCCGGCGGAACAGGCTGCAGAGCACTTGGATCGAGTACAACCCAGGAGAAGCGTTCGCTCGCACGTTTACGGGGTACTTCGAGGGGCAGGAGCGGATGACGTTCGTCGCCAGCGACGGCGGCACGCACGTCCAGTGGGACGTCAACTACACGCCGCCGTTCGGGATCCTCGGGCGGTTCGGCGCCTGGTTCATGATGGCCCGCATCTTCCAGAACGAGCTAGAGGCCTCGCTGGACAGGCTGAAGAGCGAGCTGGAGACCTAGCCGCGGGGGAGGCCGAGCCCGCGCAGGGCGATAATCTCGCGTTGGACCTCTGATGTGCCGCCGCCGATCGTCTCCTGGACGGCCGAGAGGTAGCCGTGGGAGATGGCGCCCTCCCAGGGGACGTGGGATGAGCCTTCGGCCAGGCCGCCGTACAGACCCATCATATCGACGCCGGTCTCGTACAGCCGCTGCGCCCACTCCGTATTGCAGAGCTTGACAGCCGCCGCCTGCGCCCGGTAGTCAGCCCCGCGGCTATGCATCTCGATGGCGCGGGCCAGGAACAGCCGCGCCACCTCGAACTCAATCCGCAGCTGTGCCAGCCGCTGCCTCACCGAGTCCTCGTCCCAGGGCCGCCTGCCGTTAGCCCCGGTACGGGCCCAGCGGGTCAGGCCCACCAGGGTGCGCCAGTGCAGGAAGGGGCGGTAAATGGTGATGCGCTCCACCCCCAGGGCGGACGTGAGGACCGCCCAGCCCCCGTTCTCGGCACCCACCCGCTCCGACACCGGGACGCGCACGTTCTCGAAGACGACCTCGTTGAACCAGCTCTTATCGAGCAGGTTGATGAGGGGACGCACTTCCACGCCCGGCGAGTCCATGGGTACAATGAACACGGAGATGCCGGCGTGCTTGGGGTTATCGGTCTCCGTGCGGGCGGCCAGCCAGCAGTACTCGCTGTCTGCGGCGCCGCTGGTGAACACCTTGCGGCCGTTGATGACATAATCGTCGCCCTCGCGGACGGCGTGCGTCTGCAGCGAAGCGAGGTCGGAGCCGGACTCGGGCTCGGTGTACCCCAGGCAGATCGTGGCCTCGCCCCGGGCCAGGCGCGGCAGGTAGCGGCGCTTCTGGTCCTCGTTTCCGGCGGCGACTAGCATCGGGGCGATGATGTCGCGGGTGAGGGCGTCGCTGGCGGGGCCCCCGTGCAGACCGATCTCCTCTTCCACGATGAACTGCTCGATGATGGGACGGCCGCCGCCGCCGTACTCGACGGGCCATCCCAGCGCCAGCCATCCCTTTTCGCCCAGCTTGCGCTCGAAGTCGCGGGCCGGCATGTAGCCCGGCGGCACCGGCGCCGGGTCGGAGTCGTGGCCCGCACCCAACTCTTCGGTGAGAAAGTGGCAGACCTCCTGGCGCAGCCGCTCCTGCTCAGCCGTAAGACGGAAGTCCATGCCTGGATTATACGTGGAAGGAGAGGGAGATGAGTGATGTGTGGCTCGGACGGCAATTGTGTCTCTTGTAGAGTGACATCCGGCCTGCCCTGACGGGGGCTGTTCGTACGTTGACGCCTCCGCCTGGGCCGCCGGATAATGGTTTATAGGCGATGCGGATTTCTACAATTGAAGGTGTTGATATCGCCGATCGACGGGAAGGCCGGCCGCAACGCACGGGTTTGAAGGCGGGTAGTGGAAGCAATTGACCTGGTAGTCATCGGCGGCGGCACGGGCGGCTATACGGCCGCTATCAGGGCCAAACAGCTGGGCCTGAGCGTCGCCATCGTTGAGCGGGACAAGGTGGGCGGCACCTGTCTGCACAGGGGCTGCATACCGACGAAGGCCTGGCTGGAGACAGCCGAGACGCTCACCAGGCTCCGCAAGGCCGCTACCTTCGGGGTGAACGCCGAGAATATCTCCCTCAATTACCCGGCCGCCGTCCAGCGCCAGAAGCAGGTCGTGGAGACCCTCTACACCAGCCTTCGTTCCGTCATCCAGAAGCACAAGATCGAGATCATCGAAGGCTCGGGCCGTCTGCTTTCCCCGTCCCAGGTGGCTGTGGGCGATCGCGTCATCACGGCCCGCAACGTCATCATCGCCACCGGCTCCCGGCCGAAGGAGGTCCCCGGACTGGAGCCGGACGGTCAGCGGGTGCTCAACAGTGACCAGTTGCTGGAACTGAAGGAGCCCCCAAAATCGATAGTAATCGTGGGGGCCGGTGCCGTGGGCAGCGAGTTCGCGTCGTTCTTCCTGGACATCGGGACCGAAGTCACCTTGGTCGAGATGATGCCGACGGTTGTGCCCCTGGAGGACGCGGACCTGGGCAGGGCGCTGGCCAAGGCTCTGAGTGGCCGCGGCGCCAACATCCTGACGTCCGCGCGCGTCTTGCCTGATAAGACTAGAAGCTACGATGGCAAGGTGGAACTGACCGTGCAGCGGGAGAACCGCGAAACGCAGGCCAGCGGCGAGGCCGTTCTGGTCGCCGCCGGCCGCGAGGCGGTCACGCAGGACCTGGGGCTGGAGAAGACCGGCGTCAGTATCGAGCGGGGCTGGGTGCAGGTGGACGACACGTATCGCACAGGCGAGCCCTCCATCTACGCCATCGGCGACGCCATCGGCGGGTTGCTGCTGGCCCACGTGGCGGCGGCGGAAGGCTTCTCCGCGGCGCAGGCCGTCGCCGGCAAAGAGGCGGAGCATGTCGACTACGATCGCGTGCCACGGGTGACGTATACGCACCCGCAGGTGGCGGCCGTGGGGCTGACGGAGGAGCAGGCCAGGCAGACCGGACGCAACGTGAAGACGGGCCGTTTCTCCCTGAAGTACAACGCCATGGCGGTCATCCAGGACGAGCGCGACGGCTTTGCCAAGCTGGTCTACGACGTCGACTCCGGCGACCTGCTGGGTGCGCACCTGATCGGTCACCATGTGTCAGAGCTGATAGCGGAGGCGGCGCTGGCCAAGTTCGTGCAGGCCTCCACCTGGGAGATAGGCTCGAATATCCATCCACACCCGACGCTGAGCGAGGTCCTGAGCGACGCCGCCCAGCTTTCGGCGGGGATCAGCATCTACT
>JBGQEU010000098.1:0-6086 GCA_041496525.1 Dehalococcoidia bacterium | reverse complement strand
GTCGCCGATGGCGTAGACGCCCGGCTCGCCGGTGCGCTGGTATTCGTCCACTTTGATGAAGCCGCGGTCAAGCTGGATGCGTGTGCCGTCCAGACCGATGTTTTCCGTGATCGGTTTGCGGCCGATGGCGACGAGCAACGTCTCGGCCTCCACCGTCTCCTGTTTGCCGCCGGCCAGCGTCACCCTCAGTCGCGGGCCCGCATCACGCGACAAGCTGCTGCACATCGATGGCCTCACAGAAGAGGAGGTGCGCCGCCGCCTGGGCGCACCGATGATGTGACTCAGCGCGGGCGTGAGGTTTGCCCGCTCATCCGGACTGTGTGACAATTTGGCGCGCTATGGCTGCGTCGGTGGCGGAACGGGTGCCATTGCGTGCGGCGACACCCGCCGACCTGGCAGCTATCTCCCGCATCATGAACTACCCGCCGGAGCCGCCGATGGCCACGCTCCTCGGACCGGACCGAGCCAGCCGTCTTGGCGAGATGTTCGTTCTTGGCGGCGCCTCTATTGCGCTGGACAGCACTACGGTCGCCGTCCTGGACGGCACCGTCGCCGGGGTGCTCGACTGCGGAAGCCAGTACGGCGTTAGACTTACAGCCTGGCGGCTTCTGCGGATGCTGCCTCAGATGCTATTGATCCTCGGGCCGGTGACTCCCCGCGCGCTCTATGGGATGTGGCTGCGCCAGCGGGTGCAGTTTGAGCCGCAACCAGACGCTTTCGCAATCGGCGAGTTGTACGTTGACGAGGCTCTGCGCAACCATGGCATCGGCGGGAGGCTACTGCAACACGCCGAAGACCTCGCCCATCGCAGCCGGGCCTCTCGAATGTGCCTGGAGACGGGAATAACCAACCCGGCGCTGCGGCTGTACGAGCGCCACGGCTACGCGGTGATTACGACGAAAGCGAATGCAGGCTACGAGCGCATGACGGGGAGCCCCGGCCGCGTCCTGATGTCGAAGGACATCTAGGGCTCAGCGGGGTTGGCGCGCCCGCCTTCTGGCGGTCAGTCGTCAGCACCCAGCGCGCCCCGCCCGCGCCTGCCGTCGGCGACCGGACGTGAAGCTCTGTCCCTTTGAGTACGGTGACGCCTGCCGCCCTACTCGAACTCCCAGGTTGAGCCCTGGCTGAACGCCTGCAGGACGCGCCGCGCCACCACCATCCGGTGCACCTCGTCCGGACCATCGTAGATGCGGGCCGCGCGCGCCGCGCGATACATGCCCTCCAACGGCGTATCGCCGGACACGCCCAGCGCCCCGTGCACTTGAATCGCCCGGTCGATCACATCGTGCAGGACCTTGGCGCCAAAGAATTTGATGAGCGATATCTCCACCCTCGCCTCGGAGCCCTGGTCGATCTTGTGCGCCGCGTGCAGGGTCAGCAGCCGCGCGGCCTGAATCTCCGCCACGGAGTCGGCTATCCAGTTTTGGACCGTCTGCTTCTGCGCCAGGGTGCTGCCGAAAGCGACGCGGCTCAGCGCCCGCTGGCACATCAGCTCGAAGGCGCGCTGCATCTGCCCGAGCCAGCGCATGCAGTGGTGGATGCGGCCGGGACCCAGCCGCTTCTGCGCAATCATGAAGCCGTCACCGGGACCGCCCAGCGTGTTGGTGACGGGAACCCGCACGTCGCGGTACATGATCTCGGCGTGGCTGCCGGCGGTCTCGCCCATGACCGGCACGGCGCGGACGATGTCGACGCCGACGGTGTCCAGCGGGACGATGATCTGGCTCATCTTGCGGTGCGGCGCCGCATCCGGATCGCTCACGCACATGACGATGGCAAAGGTCGCTCCCTGGGCGCCGCTGCTGAACCATTTGTGGCCGTCGATCACCCATTCGTCGCCATCCCGCACGGCGCGGGTCTGGAGGCCGGTGGGGTCCGCGCCCGATACATCCGGCTCAGTCATCGAGAAGCAGGAGCGAATGTCGCCGTTGACGAGCGGCTTCAGCCAGCGGTCCTTCTGTTCAGGCGTCCCAAACTGCCACAGGATCTCCGCGTTGCCGGAGTCTGGCGCCTGGGCTCCGAAGGCTCTGGGCGCGAGCGGGCTGCGGCCCAGGATCTCGTTCATGTAGACGTACTTCATGAACCCGATGCCCATACCGCCGGCCTCGGCCGGCAGGTGCGGCGCCCACATGCCCATCGACTTCGTGCGCGATTGCAGGTCCTTCATCAGGGCTTCGCGTTCCCGCTGGTGGTCCTCCTCCATCATGAAGGGCTCGTTAGGATAGACATGCTCCTCCATGAAGGCCTTCACCTTCCCGCGCAGCTCCTTTACCGCTTCGGTCATCGTCAGGTCAGCCATAGTACCCTCCTATCAGCGGGGCGCCAGGAGCCTGAGCCAGCTCAGGCTCTGCTCCTTCTGCCCCTCTCGGTCTCTTACGGTGGGAATGATGTTCAGGATCGGTGTGGTGATGCCGTTCTCGCGATAAGCCTCGATCTTCTCCCGGCACTGCTGCGGACTGCCGAACACGAATATCTCTTCGACAACCCGCGGCGGCACCAGGGCCGCGGCCTGCTGCCGCTCGCCCGCCTGCCAGGCGGTCATCATCGGCGCCAACTGATCGCCGCGGCCCAGCCACTGATGGAAGGCGTAGTAGAAGGGCGTCGTCAGGTATGCGGAAACGACGAGACGGCCGATCATCTGGGCCACATTCGAGTCCTCTGTCGCAATCACGAAGATGCGGCAGGCGATATCCAGCTTTGCCGGGTCCTTGCCGGCCCGCGCGGCGGCCTCCCGGGCGGGCGCCGCCACCGTGCGTGCGTCTTGCGGAGAGATGTAGTTTGTGATCACACCATCGGCCATTTCACCGCCCAACTCCAGCATCTTGGGACGCAGGGCGGCGATGAATATCGGCGGCGGCACGGCGGGTGCCCGGCCCAGCCGGAATGACTTCACGTCGAACCAGCGGTTGTGCACAGCCGTCTTCTCGCCCGTAAGCGCCTGTCGCACGAAGCTCACGGTCTCGCGCATCCGCTCCAGGGGCCGGTCCAGGGGGACGCCGTTCCAATTCCCCACGATCGCCGGCGAGCTGGTCCCGAGGCCCAGGCAGAACCGGCCCGGCGCTAACTCCTCCATGGCCGCCGCTGTCTGTGCTATGAGCGTGGGGGTCCGTGTGTAGATGTTGGCGATGGCCGTGCCCAGGCGCATGTTCGTCCACACCGCCGCCGCCGCCAGCGGGACGAAAGCGTCATGCGCATTCACCTCCGCCGTCCAGGCGTCCGTATAGCCCATCTCCTCGGCCTGCCGCAGGACGCCCTTGTGCTCCGGCAGCGAAACACCCTCAAGCGGGAAGGTGATGCCCCAGCGACCAGCCATCAGCACAGGTTAGCGATTGAACTGCGGCTCGCGCTTTTCCAGAAAGGCCCGCACAGCCTCAGCGTGGTCCGGCTGCCGCCGCGCCTCCCGGATAGCGAACCCCTCTTGCGTAACGACCCGCCGCAGGTCCGCCTCCACAGCGTTCTCGTGGATCAGTCGCTTGGCCGCCCAAACGGCGGACGCCGGGTTGGCGGCGATCTCTTCGGCCAGCGCCATCGCTTCGTCCATGAGCGATTCGTGCGGAACCACGCGGTCCACCAGCCGCCGGCGCAGCGCCTCCTCGGCGTCGATGATGCGCCCGGTCAGCGTCAGGTAGAGGGCGTTACTCAGGCCCGCTACCTGGGCCAGGTAGCGGGTGCTGCCACACTCCGGCGTCAGGCCCACCCTCACGAATCGGGCCGAGAACCTTGCCCGGTCGGAAGCGATCCGGATGTCGCAGGCCAAAGACATCGTGAGGCCGATGCCGACGGCGGGCCCGTTGATGGCCGCGATGACCGGCTTCGACCGGCTGAGCGCGATCGGCACCTCCGGGCTTCCTTCCTGCGAGAGCTGCCGGGCCGGGCCGCCCTCCGCGCGCGACGCTAGCTCCTGGGACCAGCCGCTGAAGTCCGCACCGGCGCAGAACCCCCGGCCCGCGCCCGTCACCACCGCGACCCGCACTTCGGCGTCCGCCGACGCCTGCTCCAGGGCCCGCAGAAACTCCACCTCCATGCGAACGCTCCAGGCGTTCAGTTTCTCGGGCCGGTTCAGTGTGATGAGCAGGACGTGGCCTTTTCGCTCATAGAGGATGTGTTCGTATGGGTTGGGGCTTGCGGACATCGGCGGCCTTCCTCCTGCAGACTGGCAGCGCGCCTGCAATTTATCATAACGCCGCGTTCGTGGCGACAGCATGGCGCCGGCCGCCGCCCCGAATCGGGTGTCGCCGGAACTGGCCTAGCGAGGGCCCGCCGCCGGTGGAGCCGGCTCGGCGTCCAGCATATAGCCAATGCCCTGCATCGTCCTGATGATCACGGGCGCGGACGGGTTCGCCTCTAGCTTGCGGCGCAGCCTGGACACCCACACCCGCAGGTACGGGACGTCGTCGCAGTACTCCGGACCCCACACGTTGCTCAGCAGCTCGCCGCTGAGCAAAACCCTGCCCGCGTTCGCCGCCAGATACCGAAGCAGCAGCCACTCCGTCCGCGTAAGCGACACCATCTCGCCACCCTTGGCGACGATGCGGCGGTCCAGGTTGATCTCCACGTCCTGGACGCGGATCACCTGCTCTGTGCCGGGGCGTGGCTCAGGCTGCTTAACTGGTCCAACCTCCGCGTTACGGCAGTCTCCCGGTTATTCTAGCGCTTCCCCCGCCCTCCCGCGCGCCCGCTTCACCCTGCCGTCCAGCGGCCGCCCTACGGTCTCCTCCGCCAGCCACGCCGCCTCCACCAGAGCGTCCAGGTCGATGCCTGTCTCGACACCCATGGCCTCCAGCATGGCCACCATGTCCTCCGTGGCCACGTTCCCCGACGCCCCCGGCGCATAGGGACAGCCACCCATCCCTCCGATCGACCCGTCGAACTGCGTGGCCCCCGCCTGCAACGCGGCGACCACGTTCGCCAGCGCCATGCCGCGCGTGTCGTGGAAGTGCAGCCGCATCTGCGGCCCCGGCACTTCGTCTCGCAAGCGGCACACCAGCTCGTACACCTGGCTGGGGTTCCCTACCCCTATCGTGTCTCCCAACGCCACGACGTAAGCGCCCGCATCCCTGAGCTCCCGCCCGATCGCCAGCACCTGGTCCGCGTCCACTTTGCCCTCGTAAGGACAGCCGAAGGCGGTGGCGACGTAGCCGGCCCAGGGCAGCCCGGCTTGCCGCGAGAGGCCGGCAACGTTACGGATTCCCTCCAGCGACTCGGCGACGCTGCGGTTGACGTTGGCGCGGTTGTGGGACTCGCTGGCTGATACGACGACCGAGATCTCGTCTACCCCGGCGGCGATGGCGTTGCGCGCGCCGACCTCGTTGGGCACCAGCCCGATATATGTGACGCCGGGCTGCCGCCGGATGCCGGCCATGACCTCCGCCGCGTTCGCCATCTGCGGAATAGCCTTGGCATGCACGAACGAGGCGGCCTCAATCCGCCTCAGCCCGGTCTCCGACAAACGGTTGATCAGAGCGATCTTATGCTGCAAGTCGATGGTCCCGCTCTCGTTCTGCAGGCCGTCCCGCGGCCCCACCTCCGTGATTGTCACCCTCTGCGGCCACTTCACTTGCCCGCCTCCTGTTCCAGTTCCACCAGCACGACTCCCTCAGCCACGCGGCCACCTTCCGCGCAGTGCACGTGCTTCACGACACCGTCGTAGGGCGCCTCAATCGCGTGCTCCATCTTCATCGCTTCCAGTATCACGAGTGTCTGGTGCGCGCGCACCTTCTCTCCCGGCCGCACAAGCACCTTCAGAACGAGCCCGGGCATGGGCGCCGCCAGGCCGTGCTGGCGGCGCGACTCCGCGCCGCCCCGGCGCCGCTCACCGAATGACCAGCGGAAGCGCGAGGGCCGCCCTCCGCTGACCACTTCCAGCCCGTCCTCCGTTAGCCGCACCCGGCTGGCCCGCGCGCCACCATTGCTCTCCACGATAACGATGTCCCCGGCGGCCAGAGTGAAGCGGTCGGCCCGCCGCCGCCCCTCGACCGTGACCTGCCTCTTGGCGGGACGGCCCGGGAGGCGCGGCGCCTCGAGCAGGTGCACCCGTGCCCGGGGGGCCTGGTGCAGCCGGGCAATGCCGCCGACGCGCCAGGGCC
>JBGQEU010000097.1:0-6093 GCA_041496525.1 Dehalococcoidia bacterium | reverse complement strand
GTGCGCCTCCTGGAAGCCGTACAGGGTCATGCCGTCCTCCCGCACGATGAGGTGGGTGTGCAGCGTTATCTCGGCGCCGGGCTTCGCGGCGGCGAGGGTGCCCGCCGGTCCGTAGACGAGGAAGCCCACCCCGCCCACGTCCACGATCAGCTGGTCGGGGCCCAGCTCCAGGACGGTGCCGTGCAGTCGCGCGATGGGGCTCATCGCCGCACGCGTCCCCGCCGCGACGGTGCCGGCGCCAGACCGGCCGGCGAGCCCCGGCGCAGGCAGTGGCAGAGCGCGACGGCCAGCGCGTCCGCCGCGTCGTGCGGCTCCGGCGCCTCTTCCAGACCCAGGAGCGCCTGCACCATGCCCTGCACCTGCTCCTTGGAGCCCCGGCCGTAGCTGGTCACGAACTGCTTGACCTCGAGCGGCTTGTATAGCGTCGCCGCCACGCCGGCCTGCGCCGCCGCCAGCAGCGCCGCGGCGCGCGCCTCGCCGATGGACACGGCCGCCCGCACGTGTCCGGTGATGAAGTCCTCCACCGCCACCTCGTCCGGCCGCGACTGGCGAATGACATTCGACAGTTCTTCGTAGATGCGCAGAAGCCGCTCGCCCCGGGGCGCCTGCGGGGGCGGCTTGATGGCGCCAAAACCTAACGACCGGTAGCCAGTGCCGTCGCTCAGCACAAGGCCGTAGCCGGTGCAGATGAGTCCGGGGTCGATGCCGAGAACGGTGAGCCGGCCGGGTGTCGTCACGCGCGCGGGTCCGGCCCTAGCCCGCCGCGTACTCCATGAGGACGGACTCCGGGAAGTCGGCGTTAGAGTACACCTTCTGCACGTCGTCCAGTTCTTCGATGGTGTCCAGGAGTCTGAGCGCCTGCGCCGCTGACCTCTCGTCCAGCGGCATCGTGTTCTTGGGCACCATGAAGAGCTCCGCCGAGGTGATCTTCAGGCCCGACTCGTGGAGAACCCGGCGCACCTTGTCCAGGTCCGTCGGGCCGGTGTACACTTCCACGAACCCGCCCTCCACGCGCACGTCCTCAGCGCCCGCATCGATGGCCGTCAGCGCCAGCTCGTCGGGGTCGGCGCCGGTTGCCTCGATGATGATCAGCCCCTTGTTGTCGAACTGCCAGGCCACGCTGCCGGACTCGCCCAGCGTGCCGCCGCCCCGCGTCAGCGCGGTGCGCAGGTCGGAGACGGTGCGGTTGCGGTTATCGGTCAGTGTCTGGACGAGGATAGCCACGCCGCCGGGTCCGTAGCCCTCGAACGTGATCTCCTGGAGGGCGCTGGCGCCCTCGCCGCCGCCGGCACCGCGCTCGACGGCCCGCTTGATCGTGTCCATCGGCATGTTGCCCTCGCGGGCCTTCTCGATGGCCAGACGCAGGCGGGGGTTCATGGTGGCGTCAGTACCGCCTTCGCGGGCCGCGACGGTGATCTCGCGAGAGAGCTTCGTGAAGACGGCGCCGCGCTTGACGTCGTTGCCGCCCTTCTGGCGCTTGATCTGTGACCAGTGCGAATGTCCGCCCATAGATGCGGCCCTATTCTAGCATGAGGGCGCAAGGGCGGGTCAAAGCTTGAAGCGAAGCCGCGGTGTCAGCCATTCGCCAGTGCCCGTAGCCGCTCCGGCGTCTCCTTCCCCTTCGGGATCAGCACCACGTTATCAATCAACCGCGTGGCGCCCACCCGGGCTGCCAGCAAGAGCAGCGCCGGCCTGTCGATTTTCGGCAGATCTTCCAGCGTCTCTTCATCGGCCAGGCTCACGTACTCCAGTTGCACCAGCGGCTCGCGGCGGATGCGCTCTTCGACCGCGTGGCGCACGGCGCCCGCGTTACGGACGTCCTGCTCCTGCACCATCTCCCGCCCCAGCGCCAGCGCCCGCGATAGCACCAGCGCCGCCTGCCGCTCGGCCGCCGAGAGGTAGACGTTGCGGCTGGACATGGCCAGGCCGTCGGGCTCCCGCACGGTCGGCGCGGCGATGACTTCCACGGGCAGGCCCAGTTCTGTCACCATGCGCCGGATGACGCGTAGCTGCTGGGCGTCCTTTTGCCCGAAATATGCCCGCTGCGGCCGGATGACACGGAGCAGCCGCGCCACGACCGTGGTGACACCCCGGAAGTGCCCGGGCCGCGCCGCGCCCTCCAGTCGTTCGGCCAGCGGTCCCGAGACCTCGACCCAGGCGTCGAAGCCCGGCGGGTACATCTCCTCCACTGATGGCATGAACACGATGTCCGTCCGCTCGTCTTCCAGCAGGCGCAGGTCGCGCTCCGGGTTGCGGGGGTAGCGCTCGAAGTCTTCTTGCGGGCCGAACTGAGTCGGGTTGACGAAGATGCTGACCACCGCATAGTCGCACTCCCGGCGGGCGCGTCTGACGAGCGAGAGGTGCCCCTCGTGCAGGTAACCCATGGTCGGGACTAGCCCGCAGGGGCCGCGCAGCCGCCGGCGCGCAGCCTCCATATCCGCAACGGTCTCGATCACCTTCATGGCGGGCTCGTACGCCGATGGTCCGGGCACTCCACCCGTTCCCCCGCGATCAGGCGGAGTGGGTCGGTTCGGCGAAGACCCGCTCGTCCATCAGGAAGCTCTCGTGTTCCGTCGGGAAGCTGCCCTCGCTGACGTCGGCCGCATACCGGCGCACGCTCTCCACAATCGTCTCGCCGATCGTAGCGTAGCGCTTGGCGTGCTTCGGCAGGAAGGCGGTGAACAGGCCCAGCAGGTCGTGGAAGACCTGCACCTGCCCGTCGCAGAGCGGCCCCGCGCCGATGCCGATCGTCGGTATCGCCAGTTTCTTCGTGATGACTTCGGCGACCCGTGCCGGCACCGTCTCCAGCACGATAGCGTAGGCGCCGGCCTCCTGCAGGGCCAGCGCGTCGTTAAGCAGGCGGACGGCGGCGGCCGGCGTTTTCCCCTGCACCTTGTACCCGCCGAACTGGTTGACTGACTGCGGGGTCAGCCCCAGGTGTCCCATGACGGGGATGCCCGATTCCACCATCTGGCGCACGGTCTCCGCCACCCGGAGTCCGCCCTCCAGCTTCACGGACTGGGCGCCGCCTTCCTTTAGCAGCCGCCCGGCGTTCCGCAGCGCCTCCGCGGGGCTGGCCTGGTAGCTCATGAACGGCATGTCGGCGACGATGTGGGTGCGGCTCGTGCCCCGCGCTACGGCCTTCACGTGGTGCAGCATCTCGTCCATCGTCACCGGGATCGTGGAGTCGTATCCCAGGATGACCATCCCGAGGCTGTCGCCGACGAGGATTACCGGCACGCCGGCCTCCTCGACGAGGCGGGCTGACGGGTAGTCGTAGGCGGTGATCATGACGATCTTCTGGCCCCGTTTCTTCATCGCTTTCAGGTCGGTTATCGATGTCCTTCGTTCCACCTCACACCCCTTCTCGCCGGCCCGCCTCAGGCGGGTCTGGCGGTCGTTTTACCAGGTCAGTCCCAGCTGCTGGCGCATCGTGGTGATGAACGCCTCGTCGTCCAGTTGCTTGCGCACGGTCAGGACCATCTGGGCGTCGGCCCCAACGGGGTAGCGCAGCCTGTCACCCTTTTCGATCGCTTCCAGGATGGTCTGCGCCACGGCGTCCGCCTGCGTGCGGTTCCCCAGCGGCCCCGACAGGGTCGTGAACGCGGCTTCCCACTGCTTCACCAGGGGCTCGTATGGCGACGGCTTGCCGGCGCCGGCTCCGACGAGGCGTCGATTGTCCGTGAACGCTGTTTCGATGCCGCCGGGCTCGACGAGGTGCGCCCTGACGCCGAAGTGGCCGGCCTCCAGGTTCAGGGACTCCGTCAGCGCCTCCAGGGCGTACTTGGAGGCGGCATAGAGCCCGTTCAGCGGCGCCGCCACCCGGCCCGCCACCGAGGAGAGGTTGACGATAACGCCGCTGCCGCGCTTTCGCATCTGCGGCAGGAGGGCGGTGATCAGGCGGAAGGGGCCGTAGACGTTGGTCTCGAACTGGTCGTGGAGGTCGGCGACGGTCATCTCTTCCAGGGGGCCCCAGACCTCGAACCCGGCGTTGTTCACCAGGACGTCCACGTCGCCGGCCTGCCGCAGCGCCGCCTGCACGGAGGCGTCGTCTCGCACATCCAGTTGCAGCAGCTGCAAGTCCCAGCCCTTCTCCTTGGCCAGCGCCGCCAGGTCGCGGCCCTTCTCCGGGTTTCGCATCGTGGCCAGCACATGGTAGCCTCTGCCGGCCAGCAGTTCCGCCGTGGCGCGGCCGATGCCGCTAGAGGTGCCGGTGATGAGTGCGGTCTTCTTAGGCATCGGTCCTCCTCAGACTGTTACGGGCGCGGCCGGGCCCACCCGCGTGATCCGGTTTGATTGGTCCACGTGGACCAGTTTTGGCCTGTAACCCGGCAACTCTTCCTCGGGCAACTGCTGGTAGCTGAGCACGATGACGATGTCTCCGACCGCGACGAGGCGGGCGGCGGCGCCGTTCAGGACCACGCTGCCCCCGCCCGCCCGGCCTTCGATGGCGTAGGTCGTCAGGCGCGCACCGTTACTGACGTCCACCACGTGCACTTGCTCGTACGGCAGGATGTCCGCCGCCGCCATCAGCACCGGGTCGAGCGTGATCGACCCCTCGTAACCGATATCCGCGCCGGTCACCGTCGCCCGGTGTATCTTGCTCTTCAGCATTACGCGCATCGGTCCACGCCTCCCTCGCCTTACCGCCAGGCTCTACGCCTGCGATTCGCCGGCCGGGACATCAAAAGGCCCTTCCGGCGACCGAAAGGGCAAGAACTTCGAAGCACGCTTCGACTCTATGCACCGTCTCGGTCGGGTGGCACCGATCCAAGCGGTTCGGCTATTCGTAGTGACTCACCGTCCGCCGAGGCGGATCGATGGCAAGCTCAGTGTAGCAGACGTAACGCGCATGTCAACGCGGGAGACGGGGATACGCACTGCCGAATGCGAGAATCGCGCCGGGGGCGCTGCGAGGCAAAGGAAAAGGAGTCCTTCAAAGAAGGACTCCTGATCAGCGAGGCCGATTCTCTTGTGTCAGAAGCGTCCGGGAGGAGACCTGAACCCGGCGAACGGCTCCTCTCGCACTTCCCATCGCCTGACCTGCAGGACCTTGGAGACCTCACCGATCATCGTGGTGGTCTCCTCGATCATTGCGGCCGTTTCCTTTTCGAGCATTTCGCGTGGACTGTGCTCAGCCATATTCTTACTCCCCGGGCTCGTCACTGTGCAGCCTCCCCTTCTTGCGTTGTTGCCATCGCAGCCATTCTCTCGCCTCCAGGTGAATGACGCGGTTAACCGAACAGCAGCCAGGGTGAACGCTTGGTAAAGAGTTCAGATAGCGTAAAGGCAGGCCGCAGTCCAGACCGCTGCGCGGGCCGGCCGCTGTAACCTATAGGCATGAGCGCCCGCCGGCCGGCCACGATGCGCGCCATGGTCCTCGATGGGCCGGGGCTCTCCCTGCAACCGAGGCGCGTTGGCATTCCCCGGCCGGGCCCGCACGACATCGTCGTCCGCGTCCGCGCCTGCGCTGTCTGCCGCACCGACCTCCATGTCGTGGACGGTGAGTTGCCCCACCCAAAGCTCCCCATCATCCCGGGCCACGAGATCGTCGGTGTTGTGGAAGAGCGGGGGTCGAGCGCCCGGCGTTTCCAGATTGGGGATCGGGTCGGCGTGCCCTGGCTTGGCTACACGTGCGGCGCCTGCGACTTCTGCCTCAGCGGCGCCGAGAACCTGTGCGAGTCCCCGCTCTTCACCGGCTACACGCGCGACGGCGGGTACGCCGAGTACGCGGTCGCCGACGAACGGTACTGCTTCGCCATCCCAGTTGACTACGGCGACGCCGAGGCCGCCCCGCTGCTGTGCGCGGGCCTTATCGGGTACCGGTCGCTCCGGAAGGCCGGCGATGCGCGGCGTCTTGGCCTCTACGGCTTCGGCGCCGCCGCCCACATCGTGGCGCAGGTGGCCCGTTACCAGGGGCGGGAGGTCTACGCCTTCACGCGTGCCGGTGACGTCGAAGCGCAGCGTTTCGCCCGCTCTCTCGGCGCCGTCTGGGCCGGCGACTCAACCCAGTCGCCGCCGGAGCGCCTCGACGCCGCTATCATCTTTGCCCCGGTGGGCGCACTCGTGCCGGCGGCGCTGGCCGCCGTGCGC
>JBGQEU010000096.1:0-6197 GCA_041496525.1 Dehalococcoidia bacterium | reverse complement strand
TCCTCCCCGCGCAGCGCCGGCGCCGGGTCGGCGTCTGGCAGGCTCTCGAACGTCTGCATGTTCTGCCGGAGCCACTCGCCATACGGGTGTTCGGTCGCCATCTTGTGCTTCAGTTCGGCGTCGTCAATGATGCGGCCTTCCTCCAGGCTGATGAGGAACATGCGGCCCGGCTGCAGGCGTCCCTTGTGGAGGACGTTCTCCGGCGCCACCGGCAGTACGCCCACCTCTGACGCCATGATCACGTAATCGTCCTTCGTGACGTAGTAGCGGGAGGGCCGCAGGCCGTTGCGGTCCAGCACGGCGCCGATGTTCTGCCCGTCCGTGAAGACGATGGACGCCGGGCCGTCCCACGGCTCCATGAGGCAGGAGTGGTACTCGTAGAAGTCCTTCTTCTCCTGGCTCATGGACTCGTGGCCGTCCCAGGGCTCCGGGATCATCATCATCACGGCGTGGTGAATGGGGCGGCCGGCGCGCACGAGCAGCTCCAGGGCGTTGTCGAAGCAGGCTGTGTCGCTGCCCTTGTCGTCGATGATGGGCAGGATGCGCTGGATGTCGTCAAACTGGTGCGAGCGAAAGAGCGCCTCGCGCGCCCTCATCCAGTTGATGTTGCCGCGCAGGGTGTTGATCTCGCCGTTGTGGGAGATCATGCGGTAGGGGTGGGCCAGCCGCCAGCTGGGGAAGGTGTTCGTGCTGAACCGGGAGTGGAACATACAGAGGGCGCTGATCAGGCGCGGGTCGGAGAGGTCCGGGAAGTAATCCTTCAGCTGGGTGGCCATCAGCATGCCTTTGTAGACGAGAGTGCGACAGGAGAGACTGGCGAAGTAGAAAGAGTCCACGTCGCTGATGCCAAAGCGGTGGAGGGCGATCTCGAACCGCTTGCGGATGACGTACAGCTTCCGCTCGAAGGCGTCGTCATCGGCCACCTTGGAGCCGCGGCCGACGAAGACGTGGTACATCATCGGCTCGGCGGCGCGGGCGGAGGCGCCGACAGAGGCGTTGTTCGTGGGCACCTCACGCCAGCCCAGGAGGTGCTGCCCTTCCTCTTCCACGATCAGCGTGAAGAGGGCCATGGCCTGCGCCCGCACGCGCTCGCTCTGCGAGGCGAAGAAGAGACCGACGGCGTAGTGGCCGGCCTGGGCGGGCAGGCGGATGCCCCGGTGCGCGCACTCGTGCATGAAGAAGGCGTGGGGGATCTGGATGATGACGCCGGCGCCGTCGCCGGTGTTCACCTCGCAGCCGCAGGCGCCGCGGTGGTTCAGGTGCTCCAGGGCCGTGATCCCGTCCTCGATGATCTTGTGCGACTTCTGGCCCTTGAGGTGGACGATGAAGCCGACGCCGCAGCTGTCGTGCTCGTGGAAGGGGTCGTAGAGGCCTTGCCGGGCGGGCGCTGTGGCCCCGGGCGCGGGCTTCTCTTCGCTGACTGCCCGGCGGCTTCTATAACTTACAGTGGACGGTTTGCCTGACTGGGCCATCGTCTCTCTCCCCCTGGCTACTTGGATGACGTGGTGGCCAGCAGCGGCGGGATAATGCGGGACCCGGCGGCCGGACGCGTGGTTGCGGGAGCCCTTCCGCGGAAGGGTCGCTTGGAATGGGTGGTATGGGGAGTAAGTGGAGCTTTGAGATATGCCATATCGCGTCGCGTGCCCGGCCGGAAAAAGTAAGGCCAGTATAGCCATGAGGCAAGAGGATGTCCATACGGCAATCCCCCGCCCAGGGCCAACCGGCGGCGCGGCCTAGGTATAGATGTTGTTAATGGTAGCGGCAGTCTAGCATAGGCCGTAACCCCTGTCAACGGGAGTTGCGGGGAGTTTGCGGAGTTTCCGCACAAGAAAGCGGTTAAATGGCAACATGGCGAAGCGGGGTTCGCGAAAAATGCCTGCCGGGACTTGCATCTGCCTGCGCGATGCGCTAAAACTAGGGTTAGCACTCCGCCCCTGCGAGTGCTAACCGGCACGCGATTCTACCAAACAAACTCAGGAGGAAGTACCCATGGCCAAGCAATTGCTATTCGACGAGGCAGCCCGCCACGCCCTCATGAACGGCATCGACGCCCTCGCCGACGCCGTCAAGATCACCCTCGGCCCCAAGGGCCGCAACGTCGTCCTGGAGAAGAAGTTCGGCTCGCCCACCATCACCAACGACGGCGTCACCATCGCCAAGGACATCGAGCTGGAGGACCCGTTCGAGAACATCGGCGCCCAGCTGGCCAAGGAGATCGCCTCCAAGACCAACGACATCGCCGGCGACGGCACCACCACGGCCACCGTCCTGGGCCAGGCCATCGTCCACGAAGGGCTGAAGAACGTGGCCGCCGGCGCCAACCCCATGGCCCTCAAGCGCGGTATCGAGAAGGCCGCCGAGGCCGTCGTCAAGGCCATCAAGGCCAACGCCATCCCGGTCACCACGGGCCAGCAGATGGCGCAGGTCGCCGCTATCTCGGCCAACAACGACAGCGAGATCGGCGAACTGATCGCCGAGGTCATGGAGAAGGTCGGCAAGGACGGCGTCATCACCGTCGAGGAGTCCAAGGGCATCCGCACGGAGACCGAGTACGTGGAGGGTATGAGCTTCGACCGCGGCTACATCAGCCCCTACTTTGTCACGAACCCGGAGCGGATGGAGTGCGTCATCGAGGACCCGTACGTGCTCATCACCGACAAGAAGCTCTCGTCTGTGAACGAGATCCTGCCCGTGCTGGAGAAGGTGCTGCAGAGCGGCAGCAAGAATTTGCTCATCATCTGCGACGACTGCGAGGGCGAGGCGCTGGCCACGCTGGCCGTCAACAAGCTGCGCGGCGCCATTAACGTCTGCGCCGTGAAGGCGCCCGGCTTCGGCGACCGCCGCAAGGACAACCTGGGCGACATCGCTGCCGTCACGGGCTGCGAGCTGATCAGCGAGGAGCTGGGCCGCAAGCTGGACGCTACGCAGCTCCAGGACCTGGGCCGCGCCCGCAAGGTCGTGGTAACCAAGGAAGAGTCGACGATCGTCGAGGGTAAGGGCCGCCCGGCCGACCAGAAGGCGCGCGTCCGCGCCGTGAAGGCCGCCATCGACGAGGCGACGTCCGACTGGGACAAGGAGAAGCTGCAGGAGCGCCTGGGAAAGCTCACCGGCAGCGTGGCCGTGATCAAGGTCGGCGCCGCCACGGAGACGGAGCTGAAGGAGCGCAAGCACCGCGTCGAGGACGCCGTGCAGGCTACCCGCGCCGCCGTCGAGGAGGGTGTCGTGTCCGGGGGTGGGGTAGCCTTCCTGAACGCGGTACGCGCGCTCGACAAGATGAAGCTGGACCAGGACGAGCAGACCGGCGCGTCCATTCTACGCCGGGCGCTGGAAGAGCCGCTGCGGCGTATCGCCACGAACGCCGGCCAGGACGGCTCCGTCATTGTCGAGAAGGTCCGCAGCCTGAAGGCGGGTGAGGGCTACGACGCCGCCAAGGACGAGTTCGGCAACATGATGAAGCGCGGCATCGTGGACCCGGTAAAGGTCACCCGCTCCGCGCTGGAGAACGCCGTCAGCATCGCCGCCATGGTGCTCACCACCAACTGCCTTGTCACGGAGATCCCGGAGAAGAAGCAGGGCGCGCCCGCCCCGGCGATGTCCGACATGTACTAGGCGGCCTGCCCCGGCGCCCCGCTAAAGGTCCGTTCGCCCTGAGTTTGTCAAACGATGCTCTGCCACTCTGTTGTGGGGTGCGGGGGGCGGGAGGCGCTATAATGGATGTAGGGCCGCAGTCTGAGGAAGGGGATGAGCGAGCGTGTTTACTGAAAACGGCGTCATGATCGACATGGAAGAGCTCCACAGGGTCGTCGGCACCTGCGACGTCTTCACCATCGGATTTCGCACGTTCCCCCAGCGGGTGATCGTCGATACTCGCACCAACGCCGACGACGGCCCGATGGTGGAGGTCGTGGAGGCGGTGGGCACTGTCGAGGAGCGGTTCTTCTGGCTGGGCCAGCGCCGCCCGACTTTCGGCGTGCCGCAGCAATTCACCTTCTTCATCTGGCCGCACTCCATCCCCTTCTTCCGCGAATGCGGGCTGGCGGAGCGAATCCGCGGCCGTACCAGCGCGGCCCAGTTCCCTGACAGCGAACACGCCATCGACCGGGCGGTCGTGCGGCTGGAAGCGCTGGAGACGCGCTCCACGCTGGACGCCATCAGCGGCCAGAACTACCACACCCTCTGGGAGCGCGACGCCTAGCCGCCTCTGAGTAGACGCCCGCGCGGCCGCCTCGCTGGAGGCGGCCGTTTTGGTTCCGCGTCCACTGGGCATGGACCTCTGCCTGGATACCCCGGCCGCGAGCGGGCCGAAGTCCAGGCGTCGTCCGGCTTCCGCCAGCACCGGCGGCGGTGCTTTAATGCGCTTGTGACCCGCGAGGACCGCCGCTCTCACCTCTACGCCGCCATCGACCTCGGCGGCACGAAGGTGCGCGCCATCGTCGCCGACCTGGACGGCCACATCGCCGGCGAAGACATCCG
The DNA here is from genome assembly GCA_041496525.1 of Dehalococcoidia bacterium. Lineage (GTDB taxonomy): Bacteria > Chloroflexota > Dehalococcoidia > SM23-28-2 > RBG-16-64-32 > JBGQEU01. Next base: position 1,724 of record JBGQEU010000096.1, on the reverse strand, counting down.
GGAATCTCATGCCGCCGAGGGTCTGGAGTCTGTCCTGAGCACCATGCAGGACGCTCTCTCGGCGGCGTTGCAGGCGGGCGGCGTCGCGCTGGAAGACGTGCAGGCGGTGGGCATCGCCTCGCCCGGTGCGGTCGATGTGGTTCGGGGCGTCGTCCCGGGAGCGCCGCAGCTCCGGGGCTGGACGGACGTGCCGCTCGTCCGCCTGATGCGGGAGCGGTTTGGGCGCCCCGTGTATCTGGAGAACGACGCCACGGCGGCGGCGCTGGGTGAGAACAAGTTCGGGGCCGGCCGCGGCACCCGCCACATGCTGTTCCTGACGGTGAGCACCGGCATCGGCGGCGGCATTATCATCGACGGCAAGGCCTACGAGGGCGCCAACGGCTCCGCCGGCGAGATGGGCCACATCGTCATCGATGTGGACGGGCCGGCCTGCGGGTGCGGAGGCCACGGCTGCCTGGAGGCTCTGGCTTCTGGTACGGCGATGGCCCGGCGCGGCGAGGCGGCGGTCGCCGCCGGGGAAGCGCCGGTCCTGGCCGAGCTGAGCCGCCGGGAAGGGCCGGTGACGGCGGAGATGATGAGCCGCGCCGCCCGGGACGGCGATGCGTTCTCGCGGGGCGTCTTTGAGGACACGGGGCGCTATCTGGGCGTGGCGCTGGCCAGCTACGTCAACATCTTCAACCCGGAGCTGATCCTGATCGGCGGCGGCGTTGCCCGAGCTGCCGAGCTATTCATGCCGATTGCCGAAGGTACCATGAGGGACCTGGCGATGGGCGAGCCCCTGAAGCACGTACGCCTAGGGCTGGGCGCGCTGGCCGACCGGGCCGGCTCGCTGGGGATGATCGCGCGCCTGCGAGAGGAACTATCGGGCCGGCAACCGTAGCGGCGTAGGGCCGTGCCGCCCTACCCGCGCCGGGCCGGCCGGCGTCCGAAGCGCCGCCTGCGCGCGCCGCCGCCCGTCGTCATGGCCTCGCGTTCCAGCTCCGGCGGCACCTGCCCTCGCTCTTGCTCCACGATCGGCTGCAGCACTGTGATCATCTCCGCCAGCCGCCGCGAGACCTCGTCCGCCAGCTCTTCGCTCGGCGGATCGTAGGGCAGCGTCTGGTGCAGCCGCGCCCAGGAGGGCGTCCACTCCTCCAGCTCCACGCTGGGCCCCAGCCGGGCCTGGATCTCCGGCATGTGGAGCGCCATCAGCTCCGCCCAGCGGTACGAGAACTCGCGCGGCCCTTCGAAGTGCAGTCCGATCTCGATGCGGCCGGTCTTGCGGGTCAGCCACACCTCGTAGTGGACCTTGGGCGTGTGGTAGTGCAGCTGGAACCAGACGAAGCGGATGCGGGCGGTGCAGTCCCGCAACTCCCCTGGGAGGAGGGCCAGCGTCCGGTCCTGTACCAAAGACATGAAGTCGGCGACCTTCATGCGGGCGGGCATGGGATAAGGGTGATGGGTGGAGGGTGATGGGTCAAGGGGACGAGGGAGGAACTGGAAACTGGGATCTGGGAACCGGAGCGGACGCGGGTTCGCCCACCTCGGGGTGGCAAGCCAGGTTGCTGGCCCCTCGGGGATGGGGGCGGCAGGGCGCCCGTGCTACAATTCGGGCGGGTTCATCGTCTAAGACTCGGGGCTTGCGAAGGGCCCAAGGAGGACTGGATGTCAACGATCATCGTGGTTGTGGTGATTGTGGCCGTGATCGTGCTCGGCGGACTCATTTTCATGGGCATGTATAACGG
>JBGQEU010000095.1:0-6201 GCA_041496525.1 Dehalococcoidia bacterium | reverse complement strand
TGACCACCCTGCGCCGGGCCGGCTTCATCCGCAGCGTGCGCGGCCCTCAGGGCGGACATGCCCTGATCCGTGACCCCAGGGAGCTGCGGGTCAGTGAGGTGATCGAGGCGCTCGAAGGGTCGATCATGCCCAGCGATTGCCTGGATGAGTCCAGCCAGTGTTCCCGCAGCGGCGGCTGTGCCCAGCGCGACATGTGGGAGGCGGTCCGGGAGGCCATTCTCAATGTGCTCGACAATACGACCATCGCAGAGCTGGCGGAGCGGGACCGCGTGGTCCAGCCTGGCAGCGCCAGGTATATGATCTAGGAGCCATCATGTCCGGGAACAAGAAGGTAGCTGACACGGTGCTCGATCTGGTGGGCCGGACGCCCATGGTGCGCCTAAACCGGGTAGTGCCACCGAGCTCGGCGGAGGTCCTCGCCAAGGTGGAGTCGCTGAACCCGGCGGGCAGCGTCAAGGACCGCATCGCCCTCAGCATGATTGACGCCGCCGAAGCGGCCGGGCGCATCAAGCCCGGCGACACCATCGTCGAGCCGACCAGCGGCAACACGGGCATCGGCCTGGCCATGGTGGCGGCAGTGAAGGGCTACCACCTGATCGTGACCATGCCGGAAGACATGAGCCTGGCCCGGCGGGACCTGCTGGCCCGCTACGGCGCCGAGGTGGTGCTGACGCCTGCCATCGAAGGGATGACGGGCGCCGTCTATGCCGCGCAGGAGCTGTTGAGCAAGAACTCGCACTACTTCATGCCGCAGCAGTTCGAGAATCCGGCCAATCCGGATATCCACCGCCGGACCACGGCTCAGGAGATCCTGGAGGCCACGGACGGCCGCGTCGATGCATTCGTCGCGGGGGTGGGCACCGGCGGCACGATTACCGGTGTTGGCGAGGTGCTGAAGGAACACAACCCGAGCATTCTCGTCGTCGCCGTGGAGCCGGCCCGCTCACCGGTGCTCCAGGGCGGGCGGGCCGGAGTGCACGCTATCCAGGGTATCGGCGCCAGCTTTGTCCCGGGCATCCTCAACCGCGAGGTGTACGACGAGATCATCGCTGTCGGTGACGACGATGCCATCGAGATGTCGCGGCGGCTGACCCGGGAAGAGGGGTTGCTGGTGGGGATCTCCGCCGGCGCCAACGTCTTCGCCTCGCTCAAGGTGGCGAAGCGCCTGGGCTCGGGCAAGCGCCTCGTCACTGTCCTGCCGGACACCGGTGAGCGATACTTGACTATGGAGGCGTGATGAGGGCCGGAGGGAGCAATCAGATGGCAGTGACAGTCTACATACCGACGCCCTTCCGCCGGCTGGCCGGAAACCAGACGCATGTGAAGGCCGAGGGCCGGACGGTGGGCGAGGTGCTGGACCGCCTGGGCAGCGATTATCCCGGTCTGCGGGATATGATCTACGACGAGCGGGACGAGATCCCCGGCCACGTCAACATCTACGTGAACAACCAGGAGATACATTCGCTGCAGGGGAAAGAGACACCCGTCAAGGACGGCGACGAGATGGCCGTGATCCCCGCCATCGCCGGCGGCGAGGCTGGGCCCCAGCCCGGCAGCCGGGTGCTGACCCCTGAGCAGGTAGACCGCTACTCCCGGCACATCATCATGCCGCAGGTGGGATCGGCGGGCCAGCGCAGGCTGATGGAGGCGAAGGTGCTGATCGTGGGCGCCGGCGGCCTCGGTGGGCCGGCGGCCCTGTACCTGGCGCTCGCCGGCGTGGGGACGATTGGCATCGCCGACTTCGATGTTGTCGACCTCTCGAACCTGCAGCGGCAGGTGCTGCACCAGAACGACGACGTGGGCCGCCTGAAGACAGAGTCCGCCCGGGACACCATCCACTCCTACAACCCGGACGTCCAGGTCGTCATCCACAACTCACCCCTGACATCCGACAACGCGATGGAGATCATCCCCAGCTACGACATCGTGGTCAACGGCGCCGACAACTTCACCACCCGCTACCTGGTCAACGACGCCTGCTACTTCGCCGGCAAAACGCTGGTGGACGGCAGCATTCTCCTGTTCGACGGGCAGGCCACCGTCTTTGTCCCCGGCACGGGGTGCTACCGCTGTCTGTTCCCGGCGCCGCCACCACCCGGCATGGTCCCCAACTGCGCCGAGGCCGGCGTCCTGGGCGCCCTGACAGGCGTCATGGGCTCCATCCAGGCGATAGAGGTGATCAAGCAGGTGCTTGGCATCGGCGATTCCCTGGTCAGCCGGCTGCTCCTCTTCGACGCCCTTTCCATGGAGTTCCGCGTCGTCAAGCTGCGGCGAGACCCGAAATGCCCGCTCTGCGGCGACGACGCCACGATCCATGAACTGATCGACTACGAAGGCTTCTGCGGCGCGCCGTTCCCCGGCGCCGGGCATTCTGGAGACAGCAATGGCGGTTGAAGTGAAGGTGACGGCGAACCTGCAGAAGCTCCTCGCCGGGCGGCGGTCTATCCAGGCCGAGGGCTCGACAGTGCGCGAGCTGCTGGACGATATCGAGCGCCGGCATCCCGGATTCAAGGAGATGGTGATGTCCGACGGGCAGATTCACCGCTTCGTGAATGTCTACCTGAACGACGAGGACATCCGTTTCCTGGGGCAGCTGGACACACCGCTCAAAGAGGGCGACATCATCTCCGTCCTCCCCGCCCTGGCGGGCGGCTGGCGCTAGGCCCGACCCTGACTCATGCTCTATAACTCCATCCTCGACGCCATCGGCGACACGCCGCTGGTGAAGCTGGGCCGGCTCAGCCCCAACCCGGACGTTCACATCTACGCCAAGCTGGAAGGCGCGAACCCCACCGGAAGCCTCAAGGACCGCATCGCCCTCTACATGGTCCGGGCGGCGGAGGAGAGCGGCGAACTGACGCCCGAGAAGACGGTGCTGGAGCCGACCAGTGGCAACACCGGCATCAGCCTGGCCATGGTCTGCCGTGCGAAGGGGCACCGGCTGCTGTGCGTCCTCCCCGATATCGTCACCCCGGAGCGCGAGCAGCTGTTGCGGGCCTTTGGCGCCGACGTCATCTACGCGCGGGGCGCCCGCAGCACGAACGACGCCATCTTCAAGGCCCAGCAGATGGCGGCGGACGACCCGGACACCTACTACATGCCGTACCAGTACGGCAACCAGAACAACCCGCGCGCCCACTACGAGACTACGGGCCCGGAAATTCTGCGTGACCTGCCACATGTGGACGTATTCGTGGCGGGGCTTGGCACCGGCGGCACGCTGACCGGCGTGGGACGTTACCTGAAGGAGCAGAACCCGGACGTGAAGGTGATCGCGGCGGTGCCGCACCCCGGCGACCTGGTCCAGGGCCTGCGGGCACTGGAAGAGGGGTTCATCCCGCCTGTCCTGGACGAGTCCGTCCTCGACGGACGCATCGTTGTGGACTCCCTTACCTCCTTCTCCATGGTCAAGCAGCTGATGGAGAAGGAAGCGATCTTCGCGGGCATCTCCTCCGGCGCTGTCCTCAAGGTGGCGTTGAAGGCGGCCGAGCGCCTGGAGCGCGGGAACATCGTGGCGCTGCTGGCGGACGGCGGCTGGAAGTACCTGTCTACCAGCCTGTGGACGAAGGACTACGGCCAAGCGCCCGAAGAGATAGGCGGCAAAATCTGGTGGTGACGGAGGATGGCTCGCTGCACCAGCCAGCCCCCTTCGGGTGCGGTAGAAGCAGGACGCAAGGGATCATCGTTATGCCCCAAGCTTCAGCTTGGAGCGGAGGGATGCCTCCGCCCCGGCCTTCAGGCTGGGGCATCGGTCCGACAGTCGCAGGAGCAGCATGATGGGCCGCTTTCTCATGTACTGCGCTATCGGCGGGCTGGCGTTCTTTGTTCTCACCGCCGCACTCCTGCTCGAGCACGGCGGCGGCTCCACGGCCTCGATTAATCAGGTGAGCGTCCACGATCTCGGCCTATCGCCCCCGCTCTACAGGGGCAAGGTTGTGACGACGGAAGGGCTGCTCACCTTCAGCGAGGCCCATAACCTCTACCAGATAGTGGATGGCACCAGCCTGGCCATCATCATCCGCACATATGCGCATCCCGAAGAGCTCAAGTCACTCAGCGGGAAGCGGGTGCGGGTGACGGGCCGGTTCGATTTTGATGAGACCAACGGCATCTACCTGGACGCCGATGCTGTCCAGCCCACGGTAGTGGGTACGCGCTAAGTGCTGGCCCTCCAGACGGAGTTCCTCGAAGAGATGGTGGCGCACGCCCGGGAGGACGCGCCGAACGAGTGCTGCGGCATCATCGCCGGTCTGAACGGGCGGGCCGTGAAGCTCTTCCGGGCCAGGAACGCCGAGGCCAGCCCCTACCGCTACAGCGTGGAGCCGAAAGACCTGCTGCGCATCTATCGCGAATGTGAGGAAGCGGGCTGGGAGTTCCTGGCGATCTACCATTCACACACGGCCAGCGCGGCCTACCCATCGCCGACAGATGTGCGCCTGGCGTTCTGGCCGGAAGCCTACTACGTGCTCATCTCGCTGCAAGATGCGGCGCATCCGGCCGTTCGCGCCTTCCGCATCCGGGACGGCGCCGTCAGCGAAGAGGAGCTGCGGGCCGAGTAGCTCATTGCCTCGGCCCGCAGGCGGGTCTCGCAGCCCCGCTACTGGCCGATGTCGCCGAAGTCTATAATGACGCCGGCGTCCTCCGTCACGTTCTCGGTCCACTCGAAGATGAAGGTGCCGGGGGTGAAAGCATCGCCGGAGCTGGAGAGCAGGGGCAGGATCATGGCCCAGACGGCGAACCCGGCCAGCACGGAGACCATTGTGTGGAACGGGTCCAGCGCCGGGTAAGCGGCCCGCAGCCCGAAGATCGTATAGAAGAACATGGCGGCGATAGCCAGAATGCCGAAGCCGAAGCCGATGCCGGGGATCCAGACGAAGAACGACAGCGCGAACGGGATGTGGCCCAGGGTGACCACCCGGACGAGGGCATCCGGCGCGATCTCCTCTCGGTAGACCTGCGTCAGGACGACGTAGGTCACCGCGACGCCGGCCAGCCACAGCAGGATGAGGAAGATGTCGCCCAGGACGAAGGTATCGACGAAGAACCCGGAGGGCCGGCTGTCCAGGGCGACCAGGCCCCAGATGAATGAACCGGCGCCGCCCAGCAATAGCGCGACGGCTGCCAGCCCCAGGCAGATGGGCGTCCAGGCGGCATCGTCGCGGACCTCCTCAAAGGCCGTATGGTCCAGCAGGAGGGCACGTCTCACCCGGCCAACGATCTTCTCGGTTGGCATGTGTTCCCCGTTCCCCTTACGGAAGAACTGGGCCCGTTAGCTGGTCCCGCTGCCGGCGCTGCTGCCGGCGCCCCCGCCGGCGGCCATCTCTTCCCTGAACAGCAGAAAGCCGCCCGCCGCCAATGCCGCTGTCGCGATGATGCCCACGTAGAAGCCGAAACCCAGATAGCTCGACTCGTTGAGCAGCTTGATTAGAACGAAGAGCAGGGCGGCTACGCCGGCGCCCAGGTGAATCTTGGGCCAGCTAACGCCGCCCACGTTGGGAGGAAGAGTGCCCTCTTTGGCCAGCGTCTTGACGACAATCACGGCAGCCATCGCCAGTCCGAGGAGGATCGCCAAGATCGACCAGAACTGCCCAGGAGACTGCCATCCGCTCCGGTCGACGCTGGGAACATTGGCGACCGTGATTCCACCGACGTCCACGGTGCCCCCGCCGACGTGATACCAGGGCAAGAATCCAATGATGAAGAGCAAGACAGCCGCGACGAGGATCACCTTCTCCCCGATGCTGAGGGCCTTGAACTTGTCCACGATCGTGTTCATGTCTGTGGCCATTCCAGCCTCCTTACGCGCGGCGTGATCCGTGTGAACCATCACCGGGCTGCTGTAGATTAAATGGCTATAATGCCATTTTCGTATGACTGGAACGTATCCCGTCCCTCGCGGACTGTCAAGTGTTATCGGTAAAGTGCTTAAACGATTGGCTATTAAAACGTCCGGCCGTTCAGCTAATGGCGCGACGCTGCCTTTGCCTCGGGTGAGCCCCCCTGCTAGATTGTGCCGTGGAGAGCGACCACGTGACAGGCAAGCGGGAGGATCAATTGTATGACAGAGCAACCGCGCGTTAGTCTGGCGCGGGAGACAGCGCGTTTCGCCGGCATCTCAGTGCCGGAGGAGCGGCTATCGCCGCTGGCGGCCGGGCTGGAGGTCAGCAAGTATATCGCGGCCGCCCTCGCCGCTATCGACTA
>JBGQEU010000094.1:0-6252 GCA_041496525.1 Dehalococcoidia bacterium | reverse complement strand
GCCGCGCCCGCCGGCCTGGCGGCCCGCGCCCCGGACCTGCGCCAGCGCATCGTCATCGAGGGTGTGCGGCCGGAGGTGGACGAAGGCCGCTTCCCCGCCCGCTGCATCGTAGGCGAAAACGTCACCGTCGAGGCGGACATCTACGCCGACGGGCACACGGCCATCGCCGCCAACCTCCTGCACCGCCAGGCCGGCGCCGGGCGTTGGACGGTAGTGCCGATGCAGCCGCTGGGCAACGACCGCTGGCGGGCCGCGTTCAAAGCCGGTCGGCTAACGAAATACGAGTACACGATTGAGGCCTGGCTGGACCCGTTCGCGACCTGGCGGGACGACCTGCTGAAGCGGCTCGAGGCCGGCCAGGACGTGGCCGCCGCTCTACTGATCGGCGCGGGCCTCATCGAAGACGCCGCCCGCCGGGCGCCCGAGGGCCGTGCGGCTGCCCTGCGCCGGGCGGCGGCGCGGCTGGCCGGGAAGGGACGGCGCTCGGCGCTGGTCAAGGCCGCGCAGGGCCGGCGCCTGGCCACGCTCATGCGTGAGTACGCGCCCCAGGCCGGCCGCGCGCCCCGCCACCGGCGAGTGCTGCAAGTCGCGGTAGACGTCCCGAAGGCCGCCTTCAGCACCTGGTACGAGATGTTCCCGCGCTCCGTCTGGAGCGGCGCCGGCCTGGCCCCCAGCGCTGACCCGCCTGAGGTAGGTCACGCCACGTTGCGAGACTGCGAGCGCCGCCTCCCCTACATCGCCGAGATGGGGTTCGATGTGCTCTATCTGCCGCCCGTACACCCTATCGGCAGGACGCACCGCAAGGGGAAGAACGACGCCATCAAAGCCCGCCGGGGCGACCCCGGCAGCCCCTGGGCCATCGGGTCGGAAGAGGGCGGTCACAAATCTATCCACCCGGAGCTCGGCACCATGGCTGACTTCCGGCGGCTGGTCGCCCGCGCCCAGGCGTTCGGCATCGACATCGCCCTGGACATCGCCCTCCAGACCTCGCCCGACCACCCCTACGTGAAGGAGCACCCGCAGTGGTTCCGGCGGCGTCCGGACGGCGCCGTCCAGTACGCCGAGAATCCGCCGAAGAAGTACCAGGACACCTACCCACTGGATTTCGAGACCGATGACTGGCAGGCCCTGTGGCAGGAGATGAAGAGCATCTTCACCTTCTGGGTCCAGCAGGGGGTCCGCATCTTCCGCGTCGATAACCCCCACACCAAGCCCTTCCGCTTCTGGGAGTGGCTGATCGCGGAGGTCAAGCGCGAATGCCCGGACGTGATCCTCCTCGCGGAGGCGTTCACACGGCCGAAGATCATGTACCACCTGGCCAAGCTCGGCTTCACCCAGTCTTACACCTACTTCGCCTGGCGAAATACGAAGCAGGAGCTGACGGAGTACTTCACAGAGCTGACCCAGACCCCGGTCCGCGATTTCTTCCGGCCCAGCGTCTGGCCGAACACCCCCGACATCCTCACGGAGTACGTCCAGAACGGTGGACGCCCGGCGCTCGCCGCCAGGCTGGTGCTGGCGGCCACGCTCTCCAGCAGCTACGGTCTCTACGGCCCGGCCTTCGAGCTGGGCCAGCGCAAGCCCCGGGAGCCGGGCAGTGAGGAGTACTCGAACTCCGAGAAGTACGAGATCAAGCACTGGGATATCGGCCGCGCGGACAGCCTGCGCGAGATCATCGCGCGGGTGAACCGGGCGCGGCGGGACAACCCCGCCCTGCAGAGCAACCGCAGCCTGCGTTTCCACCACATCGACAACGATCATCTCATCGCCTACAGCAAGCAGACGGAGGACGCCGGCAACGTTGTGATCACTATCGTCAACCTGGACACGAGCCACAGGCAGTCCGGCTGGCTGGGCCTGCCCGTAGAGGATTGGGGGCTGGCGCCGGACGAAGACTACCAGGTGCACGACCTCCTCAGCGATGCGCGATACACCTGGCGCGGCGGGCGCAACTACGTGGAGCTAGACCCGCAGGTGGTCCCCGCGCACATCTTCCGCCTGCGCCGGCGTCGTGCGTCTCTGGCGGGCTGGGAATTCGATTAGGCGATGACGAGAGGGCAGCCGGCCGCCGGCCATGAACCATCGGCGCCAGAACAAGGGTCGCTCTGGTATAAGGACGCCATCATCTACCAGGTGCACGTGCGCTCCTTCTACGACAGCGACGGCGACGGCATCGGCGACTTCCGCGGTCTCCGCGAGAAGCTGGACTACCTCCAGGACCTGGGCGTCACCGCCCTCTGGCTGCTCCCGTTCTACCCTTCGCCCCTGAAGGACGACGGCTACGACATCGCCGACTATACAGACGTCCATCCTAACTACGGCACGCTGCGCGACTTCCAGGCCTTTCTGCGCGAGGCGCACCGCCGCGGCCTGCGCGTCATCACGGAACTGGTGCTCAACCACACCTCGGATCAGCACCCCTGGTTTCAGCGAGCGCGCGGGGGTCCGCCGGGCAGCCGCTGGCGCAACTACTACGTCTGGAGCGACACGCCGGACCGCTACAAGAGCACCCGCATCATCTTCAAGGACTTCGAAACGTCCAACTGGGCCTGGGACCCCAAGGCCAACGCCTACTACTGGCACCGCTTCTACTCGCACCAACCGGACCTGAATTTCGACAACCCGGGGACCCGCCGTGCCCTCCTCCAGGTGGTCGACTTCTGGATGGAGATGGGCGTCGACGGCCTGCGCCTGGACGCGGTGCCGTACCTGTACGAGCGCGAGGGCACGAGCTGCGAGAACCTGCCGGAAACCCACGCCTTCCTGAAAGAGCTGCGCCGTCACGTGGACGGACGCTTCACAGACCGCATGTTGCTGGCGGAGGCCAACCAGTGGCCGGAGGACGCCGCCGCCTACTTCGGCCAGGGTGACGAGTGCCACATGAACTTCCATTTCCCGCTCATGCCCCGGCTGTTCATGGGCGTCCACATGGAGGACCGCTTCCCGATCATGGACATTCTGCACCAGACGCCGTCCATTCCGGAGAACTGCCAGTGGGCCGTCTTCCTGCGCAACCACGATGAGCTGACATTGGAGATGTTGACGGACGAGGACCGCGACTACATGTACCGCGTCTACGCCCAGGACGCTCAGGCGCGTGTCAACCTCGGCATCAGGCGCCGCCTGGCGCCCTTGCTGCACAACAACCGGCGTCGCATCGAGCTCATGAATGGGCTCCTCTTCTCGCTGTCCGGGGCGCCCATCATGTACTACGGAGACGAGATCGGGATGGGCGACAACATCTATCTGGGGGACCGGAACAGCGTGCGCACCCCCATGCAATGGAGCGGCGACCGCAACGCCGGCTTCTCCCGGGCCAACCCGCAGAAGCTGTACCTGCCCGTGAACCTGGACCCCGAGTATCACTACGAGACAGTCAACGTCGAGGCCCTGCACAACAACCCCCATTCCCTGCTCTGGTGGATGAAGCGCCTGATCGCCCTCCGCAAGCGGTACAAGGCCTTCGGCCGCGGCAGCGTCGAGTTCCTGTATCCAGAGAACCGGAAAGTCCTGGCCTTTATCCGCCGCTACGAGGACGAGTGCATCTTCGTCGTCGCCAACCTGTCGCGCTTCGTTCAGTACGTCGAGCTGGACATGTCCGCCTTCAAGGGCACGACGCCCGTAGAGCTGTTCGGGCGCACCGAGTTCCCCCCCATCGGCGAGCTGCCCTACTTCATCACGCTGGGGCCGCACTCCTTCTACTGGTTCTCGCTGGAGCGCCGGGACGTCGAACCGGAAGTATTGCCGGCACAGCCGGAGGGCGGGCGCCACAAGGTGCTCGTTGTGGCGGCGGCGCCCGAGGAAGTGCTGGAAGGCCGGGCCGGAGAAGAGTTCGAGGCGCTACTGCCGGACTACCTGCGCTCCAAGCGCTGGTTCGGAGGGAAATCGCGCGCTATCCAGCAGGTGGAGATCATCGAGACGATCCCCCTGACGGCGGGGCGCGAAGAGCTACAGGCGACTATGCTTCTTTTGAAGGTCCACTACGTCGAAGGCGAGCCGCAAGTATATGTGCTGTCCGTTGCCTTCGCCACCGGAGAGCGGGCGGAAAAAGTGCTGAACGACTTCCCGAACTCAGTGCTGGCCAGGATCCAGATCAAGGCCAGTCCGGACGCGGCCGTCGCCTATGAAGGTGCCGCCGACAAGGCGTACCTGGACATATTGTTACAGGCCATCGCCCGCCGCCGCCACTTCCGGGGCCAGTCCGGGGAGCTCGTTGCTTCACCGGTGGAGGGGTTCCGCCAGATATACGGCCCCGATGGCGGCACGCTGGAGGCTTCCATGGTGAAGGCGGACCAGAGCAACACCTCCGTGGTGTACGGGGACCGCCTGATCCTCAAGCTCTTCCGGCGGCCGGATCCGGGCGTCAACCCGGACCTGGAGATCGGCCGCTTTCTCACCAGCGCCACCCCGCGCGTCCACGTCCCGCGGGTGGCCGGCTATCTGGAGTACCGGCGCCCGCGCGCCGAGGCAATGACGTTGGGCGTCCTTCAGTCTTACGAGCGCAACGAGGGAGACGCCTGGAACTTCACGCTAGACGCCCTCGCCGGTTACCTGGAACGCGTCCTATCAGAGCAGAATTCGGTTGAACTCAAGGATATCCCGGCGCCGGCCGGGCCGCTCGTCGAACTCATCCGCCAGGAGACGCCGACGTTGGCGGCAGACCTGATCGGCAGCTATTTGCGTTCGGCGGAGCTACTCGGGCAGCGCACGGGCGAGCTGCATGTCGCCCTGGCGTCCGCGCCCGAAGACCCGGCGTTCAGCCCGGAACCCTTCACCCCTTTCTATAAACGCGCTCTCTATCAGTCCATGCGAGGCTTGACGGCGACGGTCATTCCGCTCCTCCAGAAACGCCTCACCACTCTGCCGCCGGACGTGCGCGGAGACGCCCGAGAGGTGGTTGGCCTGGAGGAACGAATCATCGATTGCTTCCGGGCGGTGGCCGGCCGCAGGACCCAGGGGATGCGCATTCGCTGCCACGGCGACTACCACCTGGGGCAGGTGCTTTTCACCGGCAACGACTTCGTGATCATTGACTTCGAGGGTGAACCGGCCCGCCCCCTGAGCGAGCGGCGACTGAAACGCCCGCCGTTGCGCGATGTGGCCGGGATGCTCCGCTCCTTCCACTACGCTGCCTCCGCCGCTGTCTTCAAGCAGATGGCCCTCGGCGTGGTGAGCCCGGAGCGCCTCCCGGTCATCGAGCGCTGGGCCAGCCTGTGGCACAGCTGGGTAGGCGCGGCCTTCCTGCGGTCGTATCTGCAGGTGGCCGGCCAGGTACCGATCCTGCCCCCGGCAGAAGACGAACTTAAGGTGCTGCTAAACGCCTTCCTCCTGGAGAAGGCCGTATATGAGGTGGGCTACGAGCTGAACAACCGCCCCCACTGGGTCGGCATCCCGCTGCGCGGCATACTCCAGCTGATGGAATGCTCGGCGTGAAGGAGCGCAGAAAGCGGCAGGCCGAGACGGTGACGGGCGTGGACCCGGTCCGCTACGACTTCTCGCTGCTCACCGACGATGATCTCTATCTGTTCAACTATGGGAGCCACCTGCGGCTGTACGAGAAGCTGGGCTCACACTTGGTGACCCTCGACGGCCTAGATGGGACGAACTTCGCCGTCTGGGCGCCCAACGCCGAGCGCGTCAGCGTCATCGGCGACTTCAACGGCTGGGACAGAGGCGCACACCGGTTGAGGTCGCGCGGGCAGTCGGGCATCTGGGAGGGGTTCATCCCCGGCCCCACGGCCGGCGCCCGCTACAAGTACTGGATCGAATCGCGGCACCGCGCCTACCGGGTGGAAAAGGCCGATCCCTTCGCCTTCCATGCCGAAACGCCGCCGAAGACCGCTTCCGTGACCTGGGATATCGACTACGAATGGGGCGACGGCGACTGGATGCGTCAGCGCCGCGGCCACAACGCGCTCAGCGCCCCCCTCTCGGTCTACGAAATGCACATCGGCTCGTGGCGGCGCCTGCCCGAAGAAGACAACCGGCCGCTCACCTACCGGGAGCTCGCTCCGCAGCTCGCTGATTACGTCAAGCAACTGGGGTTCACGCATGTGGAGTTCATGCCAGTGATGGAGCACCCCTTCTACGGGTCTTGGGGGTACCAGACCACCGGCTACTTTGCGCCGACCAGCCGCTACGGTACGCCTCAGGACTTCATGTACCTGGTGGACTACCTGCACCAGAGTGGCATCGGCGTCATCCTGGACTGGGTGCCATCGCACTTCCCGAACGACGAGCACGGCCTCGGCT
>JBGQEU010000093.1:0-6262 GCA_041496525.1 Dehalococcoidia bacterium | reverse complement strand
CCGGCGGGCCATTCAGCGCATAATCGCGGCCACGGCGGACGGCGTATACTTCGACGCCATAGAAGTGGCCAACCAGACACCGACCGCCCGCCGGGCCGTGCAGAAGGCAGCCGAGTTGAACCGCCGCGAGTTCCACCTGGCAGAGGTGGGGGGCAGCGACGCCCACTTCCTGAGCGTCATCGGCACCGCCCACACCGAGTTCGGCGGGGAGACGGCGGAGGAGCTGCGGCGGGCCATCCTGGACCACCAGACGCGAGGCGTCAACGGGCTGCATCCGCCGTTCCACCGCCTCGGCCTCGGCCAGATCGCCCGGCAGACATGGCGGGGGATCACCGCCACGCCGCGAGCCGCCGGCTGGCGCCCGACGGCTTACAGCTTCATCCGCCGCATCTTCTCCTACCCGAAATGAAGATCGCCCTCGTTTCCCCTTACGACTGGGCCGTCCCGGGCGGCGTCAACCGGCACGTCACCAACCTCGCGCAACACATCCTGCGCGCCGGGCATGATGTGCGCATCGTGGCGCCGGCCTCCCGGCCGACAAGGCATGATCCCGAGTACGTAGAGATCATCGGCCACAGCGCCGTCGGCCTCCCCGCCAGCGGCTCGGTGGCCAACGTCTCGCTCTCTTATGACCTGGGCCCCCGCGTGAAGCGCCTCCTGGACCGAGAGCAGTTCGACATCGTGCACGTGCACGAGCCGTTCATGCCGCTGCTGCCCTTTCAGTTCATCCGCTATTCCCAGGCCACGAATATCGCCACCTTCCATGCCGCCAGGGAAGGCGGCAGTCGCATGTACGCCTATTCCCGGTTCATCATCCAGCCGTGGTGGCACCGTATCCACGGCCGCATCGCTCATTCCCGGGCGTCCCTCCACCTCATCGGCAAGTACTTCCCCGGCCGCTACCGCATCATCCCCAGCGGCATCGACTATGCCTTCTTCGCCGCCGAAGTACCGCCCGTGCCACGCTTCATGGATGATAAGCGCAATATCCTGTTCGTCGGGCGCCAGGAGAAACGCAAGGGGCTGCCGTACCTGCTGGAGGCCTACGCCCGCCTGAAGACGGAGATGCCGAAGTTGCGGCTGATCATCGTGGGCCCCGACGGGGGCATTCGTCCGGCCTGTCAGCGCTACATCTCGCAGCATGACGTCAAAGACGTGGTGTTTACGGACTTCGTGCCGTACGAAGACCTGCCGCGATACTACAAGACCGGCGATGTCTTCTGCGCACCGAACACCGGCCAGGAGAGTCTGGGCCTGATCATCCTGGAGGCGATGGCCGCCGGGACGCCGATCGTCGCCTCGCGCATAGAAGGCTTTAGCGACGTGCTCACGGATGGGGTGCACGGCCTCCTGGTGCCGCCGCGGGACAGCGACGCCCTGTATGCAGCCATTAAGCGCCTGCTCTCCGACGCGGCCATGCGAGAGGTGATGGCCCAGGCCGGCGCCCGGCAGGCCCAGAAGTACAGCTGGGAAGAGATATCGGGGCGGGTCCTGCAGTACTACCAGGAAACGGCCTCCAGCCGTCTCAACGGGCACGGCGACACCTAGATGCCCGCCCTCCTGCCGCGATCCGCTCCACGCTGGCTCACCGATCCCGCCGTCAACCTTCTGGCCCGCCTCGGCGTGACCCCCAACATGCTCACGCTGGCCGGGGTCCTGGGCAACATCGGCGCCGGCGTGCTGGCCGGCTACGGCGAGTTCCTGGCGGCCGGCGCCGTGCTCCTGGCGGCCAGTTCGCTCGACCTCCTCGACGGCGCCCTGGCCAGATCGACCGGCCGGGCGACGCCCTTCGGCTCGGTGTTCGATTCCGTAATGGACCGCGTATCCGAAGCGGCGGTCCTCTTCGGGCTCCTGGTGTATTACACAGATAGGGGTGACCGCACCGAGGCTCTGCTCATCTTCGTGGCGGTCGCTGGTTCCATTCTGGTCAGCTACGTGCGCGCCCGCGCTGAGATCATCGGCTTGAGGTTGCGCGAAGGCCTGTTCACGCGCGCGGAACGCGTCATCCTGCTGGGCGCGGGCCTCATCGTCGATGGGACTGGTATCCTGGATGTACTGACCCCCGTCCTCTGGATACTGGCCGTATTGGCCAGCGCCACGGCCCTGCAGCGCCTGGCGCTGGTCTGGCTCCAGACGCGGGAGCGAGGACACGATGATTCCCCTTAAAGACCAGGAACTGATCCGCCAGAAGTTCGCCCAGGAACTGACCGGGCCGGTGAAGATTGACTTCTTCACGGAGCGCGAACTGGCGCTCGCCGTGCCCGGGCGCAAGCCGTGCGCCTACTGCAAGCCGGCGCGCGAGATGCTGCAGGAACTGGCCGGGCTCAGCGACCTCATCAGCCTGCGCGTCCACATCCTGGACGACAACGACGAAGAGAAGCGCAAGTTCGGAGTGGAGCGCATCCCGGCGACCGTGCTGCGCGGTCACGGGCCGGCGTTCTTCCTGTACTACGGCCTGGCCGGAGGCACGGAGTTCCCGGCCTTCATCGAGTCCATCGTCGATATCTCCCGGGGTGAGACCCTGCTCGCCGATAACTCCATCAAGGAGCTGCGCAAGCTCAAGGAAGACGTTACGGTGCGCGTCTTCGTCACCCCCACCTGCCCCTACTGTCCGCAGATGGCGCGGGCCGCCTACCAGCTGGCCCTCACCAACCCTCACGTCAAAGCCGAGGTCATCGAGGTCAACGAGTTTCCGGAGCTGGCCGACCGCTACGGCGTGCGAGCGGTGCCGCTAACAGTAATCAACGACACGATATCAATCCCCGGTGCCGTGCACGAGAGCGTGCTGGTGGAGCAGGTGCTCAAGGCCGCGGAATCGGCCGTGGCAGAGCCCGTCCAGCCTTCAGGCCCGACAACCGCCGCGACTCGGGAACCGCAGCAGCCGGTCCGGCGTGGGCAGCAGCGGGATAGCGGGCTGTTTATCCCGTAAGAAGCCGCTCAGCGGAACCGGCGGGCCAGAATGAACCCGGCCGCCCCCACCGCCGCGGCCAGGGCCAGCGTTCCGAACACGATGCCCGCGATCAAGCCCGTTGACGTGCCGCCGTCATTCCCGGTATTCGAGGGCGCGGACCCAATCTCCGCCGGGCTCGACGGGAGCGGCGTCGGCGCGGGCGTCTCTCTAGCCGGCAGGCCGTGGATGGCCCGCCACTGGTCCTCCAGGCCGTCCTGGTAGAACCCGTAGACTGCCTGCAGCGCCTCGCCTATCCGTTTCCCCTTCTTGATCTCCGCGAACAGCGCGGCAAACTTCTCCGGCCCGAATTTATCGTTCAGAAAAGACACCAGGCTCCAGGCCTCGCCGTAGAACAGCTCCACCTTGTCCGGATCGCCCGGGTAAGCGCTGATCGATCGGACGGAGAGCACATTGCCGCGGTCGATCGCCCGCTGCACGGCGCTCTCGAAGCCTCCGGCGTCCGTCTGACCGTACACCGCCGTCCCTTCGTCGAGCCAGGACGGCAGCGACCCCAGTGCGCTCTCCCCGGCCACAGCCGTCACGACATGGGTCAGCTCGTGGCGGAGCGTGTCGAAGGAGACGTTGCCCAGGACCAGGACGGTATCGGACGATACGCGGACGCCCGCCGTAATGATCGACTGCTCGAATGTGGCGCTGCGGCGGGCCAGCGCCGGCCGCATGTCATCAGACGAATCGTAAACCCACACCTTCACCGGGAAAGTGACGTCGGCACCCAGCAGCCGGGACGTCGAGGCGATGGCCTCGTCCGCCACGCCCAGCATCTGCCGCGCATCATCCTCGGACCCGGAGTAGTAGTAGATGGTCACGCCGGACTGCTGCAGGGGTTTCCAGTCGAAGCGGATATCGTTGTAGAAGAACGTGGCCGTTTCTGACTTCGAGGTGTTGCCCGCGGCGTCGGTCACCTCCCAGTAGTACTGGATGGTGGTGCCCGGCGGCAGGTAGATCTTGGGTGGATTGTTGCCCTCCAGCTCGAAGCTGGCCGTGACCGCCGAGGCCGGTGTGAACTCCGGCTGGCCGATGGCGGCCGTGCCGTCCGGCAGGACCGTGTAGCGCAACCGGATCTTCTGGATAGGCGATTCACTGTGCGCGGAGACCGTGAAGATCATCCCCTGGGGGAAGTTGTTCTGGACGCTGCCGTCGGTGACGGTGGGGCCCGCCTGGGCGGCCACGGAATGAGCGCCGGCGAAGAGGACGGAGAGGGCCAGCAAGGGGGCCAGCGCCGTCAGCAGCCGGAGCCTAGCCGCCAATCGTCGCCTTCTGGTAAGCGCGGAGCAGCGGGTCAAGCTCCCCATCGAGGACGGCTTCGGCGTCGCTGGTCTCGTACCCCGTACGATGGTCCTTCACCATCTTATACGGGTGCAGCACGTAAGACCGGATCTGGTTACCCCATTCCGCCGAGACGTGCTCGCCCTTCAGCCGCGCCTGCTCCTCCGCCTTCTTCTCCAGCTCCTTCTCCAGCAGCCGCGCCTCCAGCACCTTCAGGGCGGACTCCTTGTTCCGGCTCTGGGAGCGTTCGTTCTGGCAGACGACGCTGATGCCGGTGGGCAGATGCGTGATGCGCACCGCCGTCGAGTTCTTTTGCACGTTCTGGCCGCCGTGGCCGCTGGCGCGAAAGACATCGATCCGCAGGTCGTCCGGATTAAGGGACACCTCCGCCTCGCTCTCCACCTCCGGCATCACCTCCGCCAGCGCAAATGAGGTGTGGCGGGCGTGGGACGCGTCGAACGGCGATATCCTGACCAGACGGTGCACCCCGCGCTCGCTCCTCAGATACCCGTAAACGTTGCGCCCGGTGATCTCGATAGTCGCGCTCTTGATGCCGGCTTCTTCGCCGGGCATCATGTCCAGGACGTTCGCCGCGTAGCCACGCTTGTCCGCCCACCGCAGGTACATCCGCATGAGCATCTCCGCCCAGTCCTGAGAATCCGTGCCTCCGGCCCCGGCGTGAATCGCCAGGATAGCATTCCGGCGATCGTACTCACCGGACAGCGCCAGCCCCAGCTCCATCTCTTCGAGCTGCTCAGCCAGGCTAACAGTGTCGGCCGCCACCGCCTGCGCCAGCTCCTCATCCGACTCCTCCCGCGCCAGCTGATGCATCTGCAGCAGGTCCTTAACCTTGGCCTCGATGCCGCGCCAGGTGCCGGCCTGTTCGCGCGCGTCCGAAAGACGGCGCATCACCTTTTGCGCCGCCTGCGAATCGTCCCAGAACCCGGGCCGGGAAGACTCCTCTTCCAGCCGGGCTATCTCTTTTTCCAGCCCCGGGACGTCAAAGACGGCGGAGGACGTGGGAGATGCGCTCTTCCAGCTGCTCCAGTTCGGGCTTCGTCTCTTGCATCTGAATACCTCCGCCATCCTGATTATAGCCGAGCGCACCGGCGCGAGACAGGATGCGCAGCCAGCAGGCAGTAGGCAGTAAGAACTGGGAAGTGGGAAGTAGGAGCCATCATCTGTCGGGTGACACCGAGCACCTCCTATACTTGGCCTGTGCGCGTACGCCACCTTCATCGCTGGGACATGTCACCCCGCGAGGCGATGGCGCTGCAGACGCGCCTCGCGCCGCAGGTTGTGCTCGAGGGCGACCCCGGCGACGTGCGGTGTGTGGCGGCCGCCGATATCGCCTTCGTGGACCGGCCCTACCGGCGGCGGCCGGCACTGGCGCGGGCGGCTGTGGCCGTCCTCTCGTACCCCGATCTGGCGGTCGTCGAGCAGCATGTTGTCGAGGCACCCGTCAGCTTTCCGTATGTTCCCGGCCTCCTGTCCTTCCGCGAGATCCCGGCGTTGGCCCATGCCTTCGCCATGGTGCGGACCGCGCCGGACCTGCTCCTGGTCGACGGCCAGGGCTACGCTCACCCGCGCCGCTTCGGTATCGCCTGCCATCTCGGCGTCTTGCTCGATATCCCGGCGATCGGCTGCGCCAAGAGCCGCCTCTGCGGGGAGGAAGCGATGCCGGGCTTAGAACGCGGCGCAACCGCCGAGCTGATCGATGAGAGCGAGGTGATCGGACTCGTCGTCCGGACGCGAGACGGCGTCAAGCCCGTGTACGTCTCTGTGGGGCATCGCATCGGTCTGGAGTCTGCCGCTGGGTGGGTGCTGCGGCTCTGCCGCGGCCACCGCTTGCCGGAACCGATCCGCCTGGCCGATCGGCTGTCCAAGGGTGGGTAACCGGAGCGGCCGACAGGGTGCTGAAGAACCCCATTTGCGACCGTCTGCCCCTCCCCAGATCCCTTCGCGAAGGGTCTACGTCCGTCGAGCGGACGTCGGCGGCGCTCAGGATGACACGGAGGAATGACT
>JBGQEU010000092.1:0-6296 GCA_041496525.1 Dehalococcoidia bacterium | reverse complement strand
GTTGAGGCTGTGGCGCTTGTGGGGGCGACGAACCCAGACGTGGCCATCCTCGATATCTCGATGCCAGTGATGGGCGGAATTGAGGCCACCGAGCGGATCAAGGCATCGCGGCCTTCCACAGCCGTCCTGATACTGACGTCCTACGATGACGACCGGTACGTGTTCGCCCTCCTGGCCGCAGGAGCGGCCGGGTATCTGCTCAAGGATGTCCCTTCGGAAGAGGTAGTGAGGGCAGTGCGCTCCGTGTACGCCGGCGAACCCGTCCTGCACCCGGCCATCGCCAGGAAAGTGCTCGCACGATTCGCCGCCGAGGCGCAGCACGAGCTACGACCCCGCGAGGAAGAGTCTCTTCTAACGGAGCGGGAGCGGGAGGTCCTCCGGCTGGCCGCCTGCGGTATGAGCAATGCCGGCATTGCGGCACATCTCTCAGTGAGTATGCGCACAGTACAAGCCCACCTGACCCAGATCTTCAACAAGCTCGGTGTGGGGTCGCGAACGGAGGCGGTCATCACCGGCCTCAGACGCGGCATCCTCCATCTGGAAGACCTCGATGAAGACGCGGGTTGAGGCATCCCGGTCGCTGCGCATCCCGGCGCGCGCCGGGGGTTGGCCCGACGTGGTTGGCCCCATCCGCCGCTTTCCCCAGAGGCTGCGCGAGAGGCGTTTTTGGTACGTACAGGCGCTGATGTTCCTCGCCACTGCGCCGCACTATGCGTTCGAGATTTTGGGATTAGGCGACCCTTCGGAGGTCGTGTACGGGCTGGCGATCACCGCCTACATTGTGCCGCTGCTGTATGCCGCCCTGGCCTTTGGCTGGGAAGGTGCGATTCTGACCGGCCTCTGGGCGGCCGTCTTGACATCGCCCAGCCTTTGGCTGTGGGACCACTCCGTAACGCATTGGCTCGGGGAACTCGGTCAGCTGGCAATCATTCTCCCCGTCGGCGTCCTCATGGCCTGGAGGGTGGATTTAGAGGCCAGGCAGCGGCTAAGGGCCGAGAAGACCAGTGCCGACCTGAAGGTCCTTAACGAGGTGGGGGAAACACTCAGCAACACTCTGGAGGTGGAGCAGCAGCTGCCGGAAGTCGTGCGGCGCGTGCAGCAGGGCATGTCGCTGGAGTCGGTGTGGCTGTGCCTGGAGCCGGAGTCCGGCGCGTCCGCCGCGCCCGTCACGGTGGAGGCCTCGCAGGCGGGGGGACCGCGGCCAACCGTGCCCGCGCAGGAGCTCCACCGGCGCGTGATGGCCAGCCGGGAGATGATCCTCGCGGACGCCCAGACCGTATCCGTCCCGCTTCTGGGCGAGACCGGCATGCTGGGCTCCCTGGGAGCCAGGGCGAGAGGGGACGAGAGACTCACAGATGCGCAGTTGGACCTTCTGACCACTGTTGCTCATGAGGTGCGCGTGGCCCTGGAGAACGCCCGCCTCTACCGGGAGCGCCAGGAGAGCTTGCAATCTTACGTGCGGCAAGTGACGCAGGCGCAAGAAGACGAGCGCCTGCGCATTGCACGGGAGCTACATGATGAGACTGCTCAGGAGCTGGTGCACCTGGCGCGCAAACTGGAGCAGCTCCGGAGTGCGGCAGACCCCGACCAGGTCCAGGCTATAGATGAGCTATTGGGAATGGCGCGCAATACGATACAGGCGGTCCGCCGCTACAGCCGCGATCTGCGCCCTTCCGTTCTGGACGACCTGGGCCTGCTTGCGGCAATTGAGATGGTGGTTGAGGATGCGGGCCGTCAACTGAGCGGCGGCGCCCGCCTGCAGGTCACCGGCACGCCCCGCCGCCTGGACGGCCCGGTGGAGCTGGCGCTGTTCCGGATCGCCCAGGAGGCCCTCAGGAACGTGGAAAAGCACGGCGAGGCCACCTCTGCAACGGTGGAGATGGATTTCAGCGGCGAAGAGGTACGGTTATCCGTGACGGACGACGGCAAGGGTTTCGCCCTCGCCAGGAACCTCTCAGACCTCGTGCGCACTGGCAAGCTGGGCCTGCTGGGGATGAAGGAGCGGGCGGAGCTGGTGGGAGGCGTCTTCGAGTTGCGGTCCAGCCCGGGCGGCGGCACCCAGGTGGCGGTGAAGGTCAAGGCTGGTGATCAGCCCCATACCTGAGTGGCGCGATCCACGACGCGGTGATAGGCCGCGGGCACGAATATCTTGATTGCGCAGATATGTCCGTGCGCGGGGCACCGCCGACCCGCATCAGGCCTGCGCCACTAATGACTGGCCGGTGGACATCAACAACACCACAAGTCGGGCCTTTCGGACATCCTGGCATACATCGCGGTGTTCGGCTCTGTGGCGCCGACCCCGCCGTACAACGCCCGCTTCGATCTGAATACGGACGGCAAGGCGGGCCTGAGGGACATCTTGACGTTGATCCCGTTCTTCAACCTGACCTGCACGCCGTAATCTTGGGGTACGGCCACTGCCTCGTGTTAGTGGCGCCTCTGCCGGCGCGGCCACGCCAAGGCACGCTCGATACTCGGTGGTTTACATCCTGAATACGAGTCGGCTGCTGCTGCTAGGTGAGCCGGATGTATTTTGAGCCCACAGGCTCGTGCCGCCCTGGATTGGCGGGTTGGGTCGTGCTGCGCGCCCGGCGTCAGGGCTGGGGTGGGTGGGCTCTGGGAAACGGCGTTTCGTCTAGCCAGTGCGGTCGTGGTAGGTTGGGTCGCTCTTGTCGATCCAGATCTGGGCGTTCCAGTAGGAGTTGCCGAACCACGGCCAGTTGGTGTTGTTCTTGAGGTACGGCCACCCCAGGTTCGGACCGGACGGCGCTGCGTAGTCCAGCCGGGCGAAGACGGCGTTGCCCGGTTTGTCAATCGGCTTGCCGGCTGCGTCTACGCCCAAGAGGTAGCGCTGGATGTCGTAGCCCAGCTGTTTGCGCTTTGGCGCATCGAACTCCTTGCGCTGGGCGTCCAGCAGGGAGTCCAGTTGCGGATCGCTCACCTTGAAGGAGTTCTTGGGCGCGCCCGACTTGAAGTAAGGGTACACCCAGTCATCCAAGTCGATCCAGCCGTTGTCGAAGCCCCAGCTGATCGCCGCCTGGTCGCATTCTTCTTTGACGTAACCTTCGGCGATGCGCGAGTAGGGTTGCGTGATGGTGCGCACATTGGCGCCCAGGTTCTTGCGGATCGTCTCCACGTATGTTGCCGCGAAGCGCGGGATGTACGCAGGCACGTCCGCGAACCAGAACTGCGGAAGCTCCGGTTTGCCCGCCGCCTCGTAGAGCTGGCGGGCCTCCTTGATGTCGGTATCGCGTTGTGTGGGGCTGGTGGAGTAGCCGGGCAGCGCTTTCAGCTGGTCCTGCGGCAGGGCCCAGTACTTGATGGCCCCACCCACCGGGCCGACGAGAACCCACTCGCCGCTGCCAATGACATCCACGACCTCCTGGCGGTCAATAGCCAGGTGCAGGGCGCGGCGGACGCGCGGGTCATCGAACGGCTTGCAGTAGGTCTTCATGCGGCTGTTCACCCAGCCGCTGGACTGCTGGACCTGCACCTCCAGCTCCGGTACCTCGTTCTTGAGGTCGTATATCCACTGCGGGTTATCGATGAAGGTGGCTGTGTCTATCTTCTTCTGGCGGAACAGCGCCTCAATGGTGGAGTCGTCCAGGCCCTGGCCGGTGGCGGTATAGCCGTCCAGGTACGGCCTGGCCAGCGTCGGGTCGTCCCAGCCGAACCAGGTGGGGTTGCGCACGGCCTTGTACTCAATGCCCCAGGTCAGCGAACCCCACATGAAGGGCCCGGTGCCGATCATGCGCTCTTCCGGCTTGGGCCCGGAGGTGACATCAATCGTGTCCTTGGCGGAGTCCACGACTTCCTTGGGGACGATCATGGCGTTGGTGTCAGTCATGAAGTGGTAGAAGGGCGCCACCGGCCCCTTCGTCTTGAAGCGGATCGTGTAGTCGTCCACCTTCTCCATCGTGTCGATGGTGTCGTACTGGCTGGAGCGGTAGTAGTAGGCGCGCTGCGGGCTACTTGTGTTGCGTTGTCGCTCGTAGCTGAAGATGACATCGTCCGCTGTCAGCTCCCGCCCGGCGAGCGAGGGGAAGTTGGCGCGGATATTGTCGCTGTCGTGGAACTTGACGCCTCTGCGCAGCTTCACGATATACGTGTCCGGAGGGTTGCCAATCATCTCCGGTACGCTCTCCGCCAGGTCCGGCAGGATGTTTTCCCAGGTGGGTTCTTCGTGGCTCTTGTACATGTAGAGCTTGCTAAAGAGGGCCGACTGGTTGGCGTACATGGGCCCGAACTGCGTCTGGTGCGGGTCAAAGCGGTCCAGCACCACCGGGTCAAAGCCGATGTACGTGAGCGTTCCCCCGCGCGAGGTTTGCGGGGCCGGCGTGAAGGTCCGCCGACCGTCGTTGGGATAGACGGCCGCGTTGAGGACGGTTTGCCGGTTGCCGCCGCCGGAGGTGGTGCTCTCGCTGCCACCGCCGCAGCCCACTACGGACGCGACCGCCAGGCCGCCGGCCAGGCCTGTGCCGCCCGCCAGTAAGCGCCGCCGGCTGAAGCGGCGCGTCCAGTAATTCGAATCTGTTGCAGGCATGGAATCGGGGGTAATGCTCTTCGAAGCCAATCGTGCGCGCAAGCCAGGCCGGTGTCAATGAGCTGAACGGCGGGGAGCCGATCGAGGAAGACGGCGACCTGTTCGGCTCGACAGTGATCCTGGCGGCGCGCATCGCGGCGGCAGCGGAGAGCGGCGAGATACTGGCCTCGCTGGGGGTGCGCGATCTCTGTGCAGGGAAAGGCTTCCTCTTCGCGGACCGCGGCGAGTTCGTGGCCAAGGGATTCGAGGAGCCGGTGCGCTTGTTCCTGATCAGGTGGCGATATTGGACGCTTTCACCTGGCATCGGCCTGCCGACACCCACTACGTGGTCCTAGTGTCGCCTCGCCGCTGCCGTAAAATGGGGCGTTGTGGGGCTCGATTCGGGCACAACTCAAGGCAAGCCCAGCGTCAAGTTGCGTGAAGTTTCGTCAAGATGGCACTGGAGCGACAGCATGCCGACCCGCCGCTGCGAGCCCTATTTAGATACGAAATGTTGGTGCCGGGGGTGGGATTCGAACCCACATGCCCTTTCGGGCAGCGGATTTTAAGTCCGCCGTGTCTACCATTCCACCACCCCGGCTCTGCGCGAAATCTTAGAGAATTCTAGCGGCTTTTGCCAGCCAGCGGCTCTTTGCGCGGGTAGAATTGCGGCATGGAGCATCGCGAATGGTTTCTGTTCAGCATGCACGGCCTGGTGCTGGTGGCCCTCCTGCGCTACGGCGACTTGACGGTGGCGCAGATCGCAACCAGGGTCGGGCGTACGAAGTGGACCGTCTTGCGAGTGCTGCGCGACCTCCGCGAGGCGCGGTTGCTGACCGTGGAACGCGTGGGCCGCCGCAATACCTACCGGGTGAATCTGGACGCGCACTTTCGGTCGCCGCTGATGCTGGACCAGAAGATCAGCGCCCTGCTGGATGTCTTCGGGGATCTGAGCGGCGATCGACGGTTAATCGCCAAGGGAGGCGCGGACAGCCAGTAGTTCGCCCCGGCCAATAGGGACGACAACCGCGGAGACACGTTCGTCCGCGAGGGCCCGCTCCCGGAACCCGGCCAGGTCCTCCGCGTGGGACGTCAGGTTGTCCGCGACCAGGACGCCGCCCGCCGGCAGTAGCGGCACCAGCAGTTCGTAGAACGCCTCGTAGTCTTCCTTCTCCGCGTCCAGGAACGCGAAGCCGATGGGCAACGTGCGCGCACGGAGGTAGGCAAAGGCGTCCGTCTCCTGCAAGTCAACCACGCCGTCCAGGCCGGCGTCGCGCACGTTGGCGGTGGCCGTGCGCACCTTGGCAGGGTCGATTTCCAGCGTGGTCACCGTCGTGCCGACGACCCGGGCGGCAGTGGCGAGCCAAATAGTGGAGTAGGCGCCCGATGTTCCGACTTCCACGATGGAGTGAGGCTGGGCCGCCAGGACGAGCGTATGCAGGAAGCGCCCCACGTCCGGCGTGACCTGTCGCAGGCGGACGCTGCGGTCCGCAGCGTCCCGGCGCTCGAGGGTATCGCGCTCTTCCAGGCGGCTGAGTACGGCGCGGACCTTATCGTCGAACATCGGAGTCAAGGTTAGCATGGTCATTGGGCACATTGGCAGCCGGCTTCTTCGTAACCGGTCTGGATGAGCGTTGACAAGCCCTCGCCCCATATCTACGATGGAACGAGCAGGCGCATATATGTTCGTGTGAAAGGGGGAGGCCGCTTGGGCCTCTTTCGCCTTCTGGCAATAGGGCTGTTCATAGTGGCGGTGCCCGTCGCCCTGATC
>JBGQEU010000091.1:0-6304 GCA_041496525.1 Dehalococcoidia bacterium | reverse complement strand
TGCCGCCTGTGTCGATGACGACGCCGCTGCCGGTGGCCTGCGACTGGGATGAGAAGGGGTTGCGTCCCTGCTGGGTGCTGGTGATCTCCACCACTGCCGGGCGCACCTTGTCGTAGATGTCGGCGGCAGCGAGACAGCCTGACGTCGCGGCCAAGTTTCCCGTTGATCCGGACGTGGAGAAGGTGGTAGACGCGGCGGCGCCATTTGACGTCGGCGCTGCGGGCGCGGTTTGCCCGCTGTCACCAGGCCACATCAGCACCACCGCGCTGGCGACCGTCGCACCCATGATCACGCCGGCCGCGATCGCAATTGCCATCCATCGAAATCTCATCACAACTCCTCCCAATGCCTTCCCCGGCCAGATGTAGACGGATTACTCACTCGATATTAGGTGACCAGCCACTCGCGGGCAGCCTGGACAAGTGCCCTGTTCGTTCTGTCTCATCTCATATTAGGAGGCCGGCATTAAGATATCGTTAAGACCACGTTAGAAACCCTTAATCGGAAGAGATGCAGGGCCCTGGGCGGAGGAGGCGTCTTCGTGGCCCAACGATGTTCACGGCTGCCTCACGCCGTTCGTGCAAAGGGACTGATGCGACTGGTGCTGCACAGGGCCCAGGTTGGTGACCGCAAGATTGTCTTGGAGCTGGATGGGATCCAGGCGCCGAAACTGGCGGTGGCCCAGAGCCATTCACGCTCTGAGCCACCAATCTGGCTCCCGGGAGAGGACTCGAACCTCTAACCTAGCGGTTAACAGCCGCCCGCTCTACCGTTGAGCTACCCGGGAGCGCGTCCGCCATTAATGTAACGGCTTTCTGGCTGCCGAGCCAGGATTCGAACCTGGACCAAAGGATCCAAAGTCCCGTGTGCTACCGTTACACCACTCGGCACTGGTGCCGTATGCGTTTGTCAATGGTGCCGAAGGCCGGACTCGAACCGGCACGAGGGTTGCCCCCCAGCAGATTTTGAGTCTGCCGCGTCTGCCAATTCCGCCACTTCGGCAGGGAACCCCGAACTCCTGCCCGCGGCAGGCAGGGCCTGAGCACAACATGGAGCGGGCTCTACCCGCTCCTGCCTCATGATAGCAGAACCCCAAACCCGCAACCAGAAGCCGCAATGTGCCCAAGTCAGATGCGCCTTGACAGACAGAACACCTGTTCTTATACTCAGCGTTGAGGTCGCCCACCCATGCGTATCGCCTGCATCCACATCCCCCGCTTCGCCGTCGAGGCCGAGCGGCAACGCTCCTTCGCCCCTTCGGCCGCGCTCCGGACAGGCTCCGCTCCGGACAGGCTCCACAACATCGCCGCCCGCCTCATCCTCATCGGCGAGGCCACCGTCTACGACTGCTCGCTCGGCGCCGAGACCGCCAACGTCCGGCGCGACATGCGCATGTCCGAAGCCATCGGCCTCTGCCCGCGGGCGGTCGTCCTGCCGCCGGACATCCCGTACTACGAGCGCCTCTTCGGCGAGGTGCTGGACTTCCTGCAGACCCTTACCCCGGACGTGGAGCAGGCCAGCCTGGGTGCTGCCTACCTCTCCCTGGACGGCCTGGCGGTCAGCCCCGCCTCTTTCGCCGACGACCTAATTGCTGGGCTGCACCGGCGCTTCGGCTTCATGGCCTCCGCCGGCATAGCCGGCGGTAAGCTCCCCGCCAGAGTCGCCGCCTTCACCACCAGGCCGGGTGCCACAAAGACTGTCGCTCCCGGCGATGAACCCCGCTTCCTGGCACCCCTGCCTATCGACCACCTGCCGGCCGGCGAAGCCATGCGCTGGCGTCTCAACCTTCTCGGCCTGACCACCATGGGCGATATCGCCCGCCTGCACGTCGAGGCGTTCCAATCGCAGTTCGGCCCCGAAGGGAAGCGCTGCTGGGAGCTGGCCAGGGGCATCGACAGCGAGCCTCTTGTCCCGCGGGTGCAGGAAGAGACCATCGTGCGCCGGTTGCAACTGCCGGCCGCCGCCGTCACTCTCGATGCCATCCTCATGACCGCGGAGCGGCTGCTCCACGCCGCCTACAGCAGTCCAGAACGCGGCGGCCACTGGGTGCGCAAGGCAGTTCTCCGGGCCCACCTGGAAGGCGGCGGCGCCTGGGAGCTTCCCGTCTCCTTCCGCGAGGCTTTGGCCGACCCGCACGACGCCTGGTTCGCGGTCAAGAACGCTATCATGCGCCGGCCGCCGGACCGCCCCGTCGATGAACTGGAGGTCGAACTCGTGGGGCTGAGCGGCGAGTCCGGCAAGCAGGCGGCCATGTTCGAAGGCAAGGGGAAGCTATGGCGACAGGTAGAGGAGGCAGTCCGTCAACTCGGCGTCCAGCAGGGCAGGTTGGTGCTGGGCAAAGTGGTGGAGGTGGAGCCGTGGTCGCGGATCCCCGAGCGGCGGGCGGCGCTGGCCGACTTCGACCCTTAAACCGCCCCCGGCCGCTGCAGGTGGAGGCCAACGAGGGGAGCAAGCCTATCGCCGTCTACCTCTTGGGCCAACGCCTCGCTGTCGAAGAGCTGCTCGAGAGCTGGCGCATCGACGACGAGTGGTGGCGGCCGAAGCACATCGCCCGAGCGTACTGGCGGGTCCTGCTGGAGGACGGGAGGACGCTGGACGTGTACCGCGACCTGGTGAGCGGGCGATGGGCGCAGCAGACCTACGGCTGATTCTGCAGGTGAGCTATGTGCTACGCGGACGGCAGCCACTCGATGGGGACGACGCCCTCAATCTGCCGGAAGTCCGGGTCGCCGATAAAGGGTCTTGACGTGTAAACGATGACTTACGCCGAGCTTCACGCCCACTCCAACTTCTCCTTCCTCGATGGCGCCTCCCACATCGAGGAGATGGTCCTGCGGGCGCGGGAACTGGGCTACGAGGCCCTGGCCCTCACCGACCACGACGGCCTGCACGGCGCCATGGAGTTCGCCCAGTGCGCCCGCGCCTGGGGCCTCCGCCCCATCACCGGCGCCGAGATCACGCTGGCCGGCGTCGCGTCTGGGGCATCGTCTGCAGACGCCCGGCCCCAGTACCACCTGACCCTCCTCTGCGAAACGCAGCGCGGCTACGCTAACCTCTGCCGCCTGCTCACACACGCCCACCTGGACCACGAACGTGGCCATCCCGCCATCGAGATGGACGTCCTCGCCCGCCACAGCGAAGGCCTCATCGCCCTCTCCGGCTGCCGTCGCGGCGAAGTGCCTTCGCTGATCGCCGCCGGAAAGCACCGCGAAGCGGAAGAGGCCGCGCGTCGCTATATGCAGTGGTTCGGCCCCGCCAACTTCTTCGTCGAACTGCAGAACAACCTGGTGTACGGCGACGCCCGCCGCAACCACACCCTCGCCGACCTGGCGGAGCACCTCGGCGCCGGCGTCGCCGCCACCGGCAACACCCACTACCACGTGCGGGAGCGCCACCGCCTGCAGGACGTGCTCGTCGCCATCAAGAACCGCACGACGCTCGACGCTTCGCACCGACTGCGCCGCGAGAACTCGGAGTACTACCTCAAATCGCCTGCCGAAATGGCAGCCCTCTTCGATCATCCCCAGGCCATCGCCAACACCCTTCGCATCGCCGAGCGCTGCCGCTTCGACCTCACCCGCGATCTTGACTATCACTTCCCGGACTGCCCGGTGCCGGAGGGCGAGACGCCCGAGTCTTACCTGCGCAAGATCTGCTACAAGGAGGCCGCCCTCCGCTACCCGCGGTTCACCCCGGAGATCGAGGAGCGGCTGCAGCGGGAGCTGGCGCTGGTGGAGAGACACGGCCTCTCCGGCTTCTTCCTCATCCACCGCCAGATCCTACAGCTCGCCACTGAGGTGGCCCGCGAGGTGAGAGGCCGCGCCGCCCAGGGTCCGCCCGGCCGCGGCCGCGGCTCCTCCGTCGGCTCCGTCATCTGCTACCTGATCGGCCTCTCTCACATCGACCCCATCGCCAACAACCTCTTCCTGGGCCGCTTCCTCAACGAGGAGATGGCCTCTGTCCCCGACATCGACCTCGACTTCCCCCGCGACATCCGCGAGAAGCTGATGCTGCGCGTCTACGAGCACTTCGGCCGTGAGCACGTGGGCCTCGTCGCCACCTTCCCCACCTATCGCCTCCGGGGCGCCGTCCGCGAGGTCGGCAAGACGCTGGGGTTGCCGCCCGCGGAGCTGGACCGCCTGGCCAGCACCAGCGAGGGCGGCTCCGCCAAAGACATCCGGGCGGAGATGGCCCGCCAGGCCCACTACCGGGAGAAGCTGTCCGTCGCCGGCGGCTGGCAACACCTGGCGGACCTCGCGGAGCAGATCGCGGGCTTTCCCCGGAACATCAGTCAGCACGTCGGCGGCATGGTCATCTCCTCCCGGCCGCTGCTGGAGATGGTGCCGATGGAGCAGTCCGCCATGGAAGGCCGCACCCTCATCCAGTGGGACAAGGACTCCGTGGACGACGCCCGTATGATCAAGATCGATTTCCTGGCCCTGGGCATGCTCTCCGCCCAGGACGACTGCCTGGAGCTGATCAAGGAGCACAGGGGCAGGCGCATCGACCTCTCCCGCATCGACTTCGAAGACCAGCGCGTCTACGACTCCATCTGCGCCGCCGACACCATGGGCGTCTTCCAGATCGAGTCGCGCGCCCAGATGCAGACGCTGCCCCGCGTCCGGCCGCGCTGCCTGGACGACCTTACCGTGGAAGTCGCCATCATCCGGCCCGGGCCCATCGTCGGCGGCTCCGTCAACCCGTACATCAACCGCCGCATGGGCAAGGAGCCCGTCGCCTACGACCACCCATCGCTGGAGCCTGCGCTACGGGAGACCCTGGGCGTGATCCTCTACCAGGAGCAGGTGCTGCAGGTGGCGATGGCCCTGGCCGGTTTCACCGCCGGCCAGGCGGAGAGCCTGCGCCGGGCCATGAGCCGCAAGCGCTCCCATGACGCCATCGGCAAGCTGAAAGACCAGTTCCTGGCCGGCTGCCTGGCCCGCGGCGTCTCCCCGGAGACGGCAGAGGCCGTCTTCCGCAAGATCGAAGGCTTCGCCGCCTTCGGCTTCCCAAAGTCGCACGCCGCCGCCTTTGGCCTCCTGGCCTATCAGACCGCCTGGCTGCGCACCTACTACCCGGCGGAGTTCCTCTGCGCCCTCTTCAACGCCCAGCCCATGGGCTTTTACGCCCCGCACGTGCTGGTCAACGACGGCAAGCGCCACGGCGTGGCGGTCCTGCCGCCGGACATCAACCGCAGCAACGCCGGTTGCGCCATAGAGCCGGTGGGTGATAACAACGATCGTCTTGGGGCGCTGCTTGCTGCGCCCCAAGAGACGCCGGACGAGGCCATAGGGGCCAACGACCGTTCGCCCCTACAGCCGGTCTCCGGCCTGGCCGTGCGCATCGCCCTCCGCTACGTGCGGGGGTTGAGCGAGCAGACGGCCCGCGAGATCGAGGAGGAGCGCCGGCGGGAAGGCCCCTTCCGCTCGCTGTTCGATTTCCTGGAGCGGACTCGCCTGAAGCGGGAGGCGACCGAGAACCTGATCGCCTGCGGCTGCTTCGACAGCTTCGGGCTGGAACGCCGCGAGCTCCTCTGGCAGCTCGGCCTCGTCTACCGCCCCGAAGGCCGCAACGCCAGCGAGCGACAACTAGCCCTGCCCCTGCCTACCGAGCAGGACATGGTCCCCCTGCCGCCGCTAACCGACTGGGACCGGATGACGGCTGACTACAACATCCTGGGCCTGTCCCCGCGCTGGCACCCCATGTCGTTCCTGAGACCGCGCCTCCACGAGGGGGTGGTGACCAGCCGCATGCTGGAATCGCTCCCGGACGGCACTCCACTACAGGTCGCCGGGCTAGTCGTCTGCCGCCAGCGGCCGGGGACGGCCAAAGGCTTCGTCTTCCTGGTGCTGGAGGACGAGTTCGGGCTGGTGAACGTCATCGTGAAGCCGGACCTCTATGAGGCGCAGCGGGCCGCCGTCCGCAGCCGGCCGTTCCTGATCGTGCGCGGCGAGCTGCAGCGGCGGGACGGCATCACCAACCTGGTGGCGCGCTCCTTTGTGCCGCTGGACGTCGGCCTGGCGCCCGTCGCCCACAACTTCGGCTGACCGGCATTGTCCGCAACCGGCCTATGGGGCGCCGCTTGCCTCGCCCTGGACTTCGTACCCTTACAGCGACAGTCGCGCGAATAGCCCCAGGTGGTCCGACGGATACAGCTCCGGATTCCCCACCACCGGCTGGTCGAAGGCCAGCCCCGCGTCCAGGATGCGGAACTCGCTGGACACGTAGATATAGTCCAGCGTGCCATGCGGCGAGTTGTCGAACGTGTTCACCGGCGTCGGCCACGTCTTCTCCGGCTCGCTCC
>JBGQEU010000090.1:0-6307 GCA_041496525.1 Dehalococcoidia bacterium | reverse complement strand
CTCCCCATCGCCGAAGCCGCCGCCGAGGACCTGCGCCACGCCCACCGGGACCTCCTGCGCGTTGTCGATTCGCTGTCCGAAGCGGACTGGCAACGGGGCGTCCCCTACGGGCAGTGGACCGTCAAGGACCTCGTCGCGCACGTCATCGGCGACATGTCTCCCTCCGGCCCGGGCCTGATCCTGGCCGGCGTCCTCACGCCCCAGTTCATCGCCGATACCTCCAGCAGTTTCGACATCCGGGCCCGCAACCAGGCGATGGTAGACGAGCGCCGCCGGCTCACCCGCGAAGACCTGCGGCAGATGCTCTTCGAAGCCCACGACGCCATGCTCGAAGCGATGCTGAGGCTGGACGAGTCGCACCTGCCCGTGCTCCGGTACGCCGTGCCGGTGGGCCCGGGCTTCGAGCTGCGCGTCGAGGACTGGCTGTGGCACGGCTATCACGACCGCCAACACGCGGACGACATCCGGCGCGCCCTGGCCATGGACTACGGGCACCGGCCAACCTCCTTCGCACCGCAGATAGACGACAAGATGCACACGCTCGTGCGCACTCAAGAAGGGCTGCTCCGCGCCATCTTCTCGGTGGCCGACGATGCCTGGCGGGACGAGTCCCCGGACTGCCCCGGCTGGACCTACCACGACCTCCTGGCGCATGTCGCCTCCAACGAGGCCCGCTTGCAGGTACGCCTGCGTTCGGCCCTCGGCGAAGCCACGGAAGCCGAGCTGCAGGCCGTCAACGACGTCGACGCCTGGAACCGGGCCAGCGTCGAGGAGCGCCGCCAGCGCTCGGCGCCGGAACTGGTCAGCGAACTGGCCGCAGGACGTCACGCGACGCTGCAGGTGCTCAGCCGCTTCCAGCCGCCGGACCTGTCTCGGCCGGTGCGGCTAGCCGCCGGCGAGACTGTCCCCGCCCTCGAGTTCATCGACCGCTTCGCGGCCCACACCTCCCGCCACGCGGGGCAACTGGTGCCGGCCAGCCGGGCGCGGCGGGCGACGAGAAGCGACATGCGACAAGGGACATGAGACAAGGGCCGAGTGTTGGGCCGGCGAACCTGCGCGCCTGGCGGGTCGCCGACGATCTGGCGGTTGAGCTGTTCAAAGTGGGCCGCCGGCTTCCCCCAGACCTACGCTGGCTCTCGGCCCAGCTCCTCAAGGCCGCAACATCAGTACCGGCTAACATATCCGAAGGTTATACGCGCTCGTCCAAGAAGGAATTCCTACAGTTCTTGTCGATCGCCAGATCGTCCCTTGCTGAGGTGGAGTACTTCCTCCACTTCATGCACCGGGTCGAACTGATCGACCACGCTTCGTACGGGCGTTTCTCAGAAATGCGTGCAGAGGCTGCACGGCTGATTTACGGCCTCATGAAAGCCGTGCGCAGCAGACTAGCGTCCAACGGCTCACCTAACAAAATCAGAGAGGTTGGCGAAAGGTACTTGATCGATGACGCACAGTAGTTCTTGTCTCTTGTCCCTTGCCCCTTGTCCCTGGTCTCTTGTCCCCTGTCTCTTGTCCCCTGTCTCTTGTCGCGGGAGCTTGCTCCCATGAGCATCCTCGTAGGCAACCACACTCGCCTGCTCGTGCAGGGCATCACCGGCAAGGAAGGGGCCTTCCAGACACGGCGCTGCGTCGAGTACGGAACGAACGTCGTGGCCGGCGTCACCCCGGGGCGCGGCGGCGAGACGGCGGAAGGCGTGCCGGTGTTTGATACGGTCGCCCGCGCTGTGGCCGAAACCGCCCCCAACTGCGCGCTCATCTTCGTGCCGGCGCCGTTCGCCACCGATGCCGTCCTCGAGGCGGCGTACGCCGAGGTGCCGGCTATCGTCTGCATCACCGAGGGAGTCCCGACTATGGACATGGTGCGTGTGCGCCGCTTCCTGCGCGGCTCGGCCATCATTGTCATTGGGCCCAACTGCCCCGGGGTCATCACCCCGGGCGAGGCGCGTGTCGGCATTATGCCCGGCGACGTCTTCTCGCCCGGACAGGTCGGGGTCATATCGCGGTCCGGCACGCTCGTCTATGAAGCGGTGGCCCAGTTGACGGCGAGGGGCATCGGCCAGAGCACCTGCGTGGGAGTGGGCGGAGACCCGGTGATCGGGACGACGCAAGTCGAGGCGCTGCGCATGTTCAACGACGACCCGGGCACCGCGGCGGTCGTGCTCATCGGAGAGATCGGCGGTCTGGCCGAACAGCAATCGGCGGAGTTCATCCGATCTCAGATGAAAAAGCCCGTCATCGCCTTCATCGCCGGCGCCACGGCGCCGCCCGGGCGCCGCATGGGCCACGCCGGCGCCATCATCGTGGGCGCCGCCGGCACCGCCCAGGCCAAGAAGGAAGCGCTGCGCGCCGCCGGCGCCACAATCGTCGAGTCTCCGGCCGACATCGGCGCGGCGACCGAGCGCGTACTGGCACAACGAGGCGCCGCTGGATAGGCCGCCCCGCATAACTGCGCGATCTGTAACAGACGCCCGTTGGCCTCGTCTTATGTCTTGCAATCGGCAGTCTGCCCACTCCCGTCCGATTGACTCGCAGAGTGGCCGGACCGATAATGACAGGAACTCGGCCGCCGGGACATGGGTCAGGTGGCGGTAGATGGGATCGAGGGATTGACAGTGCGGCGATATCTAGTCCTTCCAACTTTTTCTGTCCTGCTGCTCCTCCTGGCTTTCGTCCTCATATCTGGTAGCGCGGCCGGCTCTGGCAGCGCTGGCAAGGGAGACAGAGACGTCATCCCCGGCCGCTACATCGTCGTCCTCCGTGATGGCGCCGCCGCCGGGCTGGACGTCGGTGACATCGAACGGGAGGACGGCTTCGTCGCCGACCAGGTATACGGAAAGGCCATTAGAGGCTTTGCCGCCCAGCTCTCGCCGGACCAGGTGCGGAAACTCAAAGACGACGGCCGCGTCGCCTCTATCGAGCCCGACCGCATCGTCACGGCCTTCCCCCAGACGTTGCCCACCGGTGTCCATCGCATCGCCACCGATCAGAACCCTATCGCCGCCATCGACGGGCAAGACGCCAATGGCGGACTCGGCCTCGACACAGACATCGCTGTCATCGACACCGGGATTCAGCCGGATCACCCCGACCTGCGCGTCGTCGGCGGCGCCCGATTCGTCTGGGACGGATCCACCTGCGCCGGCGGCTCCTACGCGGACGACAACGGCCACGGCACCCATGTGGCCGGTATCGCCGCCGCCAGAGATAACGCCGTCGGCGTCGTCGGCGTCGCCCCCGGCGCCCGCCTCTGGGCGGTCAAGGTCCTGGACTCAACCGGCAGCGGCGCCTATTCCTGCGTCATCGCCGGCGTGAACTGGGTGACGGCCAACGCCGCCACCATCAAGGTGGCCAACATGAGTCTGGGCGGCAGCAGCAGCGCCGCCCTCTGTAGCGCCATCGCCAACTCGGTCGCGGCTGGCGTCATCTACACGGTGGCGGCGGGCAACTCCGCGGTCGATGCCTCTGGCACCAGCCCAGCCAACTGCTCCAGCGTCATCGCTGTCTCTGCCATAGCAGACTACAATGGCCAGCCCGGCGGTGGTTTCGCCGGCAGCGACTGCTACGGAGTCAGCCCACCTTACTACGGACCCGATGACACCTTCGCCAGCTTCAGCAACTACGGCTCTCTGGTCGACATCGCCGCTCCCGGCGTGTGTATCACCTCCACCTACATGGGCGGTGGCTACGCGACGATGAGCGGCACCAGCATGGCCTCCCCGCACGTCGCCGGCGCCGCCGCCCTCTTCCGGCTCGCCGGATACAGCGGCAGCGCCGACGGTCCTACGGTGGTCAGCGCCATGACCGCCGCCGGCTATACCACGCCTCAGAACAGCACTTGCGGCTTCAGCGGAGACCCCGACTCCTTCCACGAGCCTCTGGTCTGGCTGGGCCCGCCCTGTGGCGCCGCACCGACGCCCACTCCGGCCCCCACAGCTACCGCCACACCCGCAGCCACACCGACCCCGGCGCCAACGCCGGCCCCGGCCCCCATCTGCGTGGCGCCCACAATTACCAGCCACTCCGACACTAACCCCACGGGCGGCGGCACTGTCTCCTTCACCTGGAACCCAGTCCCCGGCGCCACCCAATACAGGGTGCAGCGTCAGAGGACCGGCGGTACCTGGGAGACCCGGCGGACCTCCAGCGCCACCAGCTTCAGCGGCTCAGACTCCTCCACCGATCCGTTTTGGCGCGTGCTCGTCAGCGCCGGGAGCTGCACTCCTATCCCCGGCCCCGCCACCGTCTTCGACCCGTGAGCTGAGACGCCGAAAAAACGAACCAGCCGCTTGCTAAACTAGGAAGCCAGTCACTATACTTGGCTCCTGAGTCATCGGCATGTCCTACAAGATCCTCGAGACCTGCATCGGCTGCACCGCCTGCACCAAGCGCTGCCCCACAGACGCCATCTCCGGGGTGCGTAACGGCATGCACATCATCGATCCGGAGCTGTGCATCGACTGCGGGGCCTGCGCCGTCGTCTGTCCTGTAGAGTGCATCGCCGACGAGTTCGGCGACATCGGCAAGGGGTTCCCGCGGCGGGAATGGCCCAAGGCCATCGTCATCGATGACAATTGCATCGGCTCCGGCTGCGAACTGTGCATCAACATCTGCCCCTTCGACGCCCTGGAGCTGGACGTGTCCGGCAAGCAGGTGGGCGACTTCTTCGGCGTGGCCAGCGTCATCGAGAAGCGCTGCACCGGCTGCCGCCTGTGCGAGCAGGCCTGCGGCTGGAACGCCATCTACATCGACCCGCCCCGAGAGGCCCTCAAGAAGCGCATCTACGAGCCGATCGAGCTGTCGGAAGTCGGCAGCGCCGCCGGCTAGCCCCCCGTTCGCCCTGAGCCGCCGCCGGCCAGTCCCCGTTCGCCCTGAGCCACAGCGTCCCGTTCGCCCTGAGCGCAGTCGAAGGGCCCCTGATTACGAAAGCGAAGGCTGAGCAGAGCCGAAGCCTGAGCCCCTCGATCATCCGCCAAACCCACCCATCGCTCGCCGCCGGCCGACTATGCCCCCCGTTCGCCCTGAGCCTGCCGAAGTCTGTCCTGAGCATCGTCGAAGGGGGTTTCGTACCGGCGGGGCCACATGCAGGGCTTCGACTAGCTCAGCCCGAACGGGGAACGGAGACGTTCGCCCGGGGCCACAGCGTCCCGTTCGCCCTGAGCGCAGTCGAAGGGGCGAATGGCGTAGAAGCGCCGTACGCGAAAGCACCGCTGGCGGAGGGAGTGGGATTCGAACCCACGAGGGAACTTTCGCCCCCTACCCGCTTAGCAGGCGGGCGCACTCGGCCACTATGCGATCCCTCCGCTTGGCCAATTCAGTATAGCAAACGAAGGAGTGCGTCTCCCCCTTCTCCTGCCCCCTACAGATGCACGTGGAAGGCGTCCAGCAGGGCGTCGCCGATGATGACCAGCAGGATCACCCGCAGCGTCTTGCCGATGCCCACGGCCAGCATGAAACGCCAGAAGTTCATGCGCACGGCGCCCGCTGTGATGCCGGCGAACTCAAAGAACGGATTGGGCACGGCGGAGAGGACGAAGAGCGTGGCGAAGCCGTAGCGGGCCATCAGCCGGTCCACCCAGCCCGCGGCACGGTGCATCCACGCCCCCAGCCACCCCTTGACCGGGAGCTCCCGCTCCTCCGCCAGACCGCGCCCGACGACGCCCGTCAGGTAGGCGGTCGATTCGGCCAGCGTCATCCCGGCGGCGCCGGCGACAACGACGCCGGGCTTGAACAGCGACTGTGACCCCGCGATGATCAGCGCCTGGCCGCCGGCCGTGAGGCCCGGTACAGGCACGAAGCCGGTGGCCGTGCCCAGGAAGTTGGCCAGGAAGATGCCGATGTAGCCGAAGTCCTCCAGGTCCTTCTCGCTCAGCCATCCCAGGGCGAACGGCACCGCGGTGCCGGCGAAGGCGACCAGTAGGACGACGGCCATGCCGCCGATGAGCAGCCAGCGCGGCGCCTTCTCCGTCGGCACCCACGAAGGCATATCGAGAACGATGCGCCGCACCGGCGGCTCCGGCAGCGGCCCGTCCTCTCCGTGCAACCCGGTTTCGATAACCCTCTCTGACACCGCCAACAAGTATATCTCCCGTCGCGCGATCGCCCCTTGCCGCGGGGCATCCGCGTCTTCCGTCGGGGGCCGACCGGCGTGCTACAATCCCTGCGCCGCGCCCGCTCCGCTGGAAAGGAGCAGTTGTGACTGAGATCAAGCACCGAAGTATTGAGAGCAACGGCATCAACATGCACATCGCGGAGAGCGGAGGAGGCCCGCTCGTCCTGCTCCTGCACGGCTTCCCGGAACTCTGGTACT